>JANLRW010000301.1:0-2263 GCA_031361925.1 Sphingomonadales bacterium | reverse complement strand
GCGGCGATGGAGTTGGTCAATGCCAAGCTTGGTGCGCGTCCGGTTAGTGCGGTCATCTACACGCACAGCCACGGCGACCATTATGGCGGCATTCGCGGCGTCGTGTCGAAGGACGATGTGAAGGCAGGCAAGGTCGCGATTATTGCGCCAGAGCACTTCATCGAAGAAACCGCTTCCGAAAATGTCATGGCTGGCCCCGCGATGGGACGACGCGCCAATTACCAGTTCGGCGGGTCGCTGAAGCCGGGTCCGACCGGCCAGATGGGCAGCGGCATCGGCAATGCCATTCCGGCGGGCGAAATCACACTGATCGCGCCGACGCTGACCATCCGCAAAACCGGCGAACGCCACGTCATCGACGGCGTCGCGCTCGAATTCCAGATGGTGCCTGAGACCGAAGCACCCGCCGAAATGAATATAATGTTCCCGGCGGCCAAGACCCTGCTGATTGGCGAGCTGGCGACCTGTTCGCTGCACAACATCCTCACCCCGCGCGGCGCCAAGGTGCGCGACGCGCTTGCATGGGCTGGGTATTTGACCGAAGCGATTGCACTCTACGGCGACCGCACCGAGAGCTTTGCCGGCAGCCATTGCTGGCCGCGTTTCGGCGGGAAGGAAATCCGCGAAACATTGGCTCTGCACCGCGACAATTATAAATATCTGCACGACCAGAGCGTCCGGATGATGAACAAGGGCATGACTCAGGCCGAGATTGCCGACGCGATCAAACCGCCGCCAGCTTTATCGGGTGCGTGGTTCAACAAGGGCTATTACGGCACCTACAGCCATAATACGAAGGCGGTGTATCAGCGTTATCTCGGCTGGTATGACGCGGTCCCGGCCAATCTCAACCCGTGGCCAGCCGAAGTGCGCGCGAAGAAATATGTAGCCGCAATGGGTGGGGCGGCGGAGGTGATTGCACTGGGCAAAAAGGCGATGACGGACGGCGATTATCGCTGGTCGGCAGATATTCTCAACCAACTGGTCTTTGCCGAACCCGCGAACCAAATGGCGCGCGCGTTGTTGGCCGATAGCTACGAGCAATTGGGCTATCAGGCCGAAGCCTCGACATGGCGCAATATGTACCTGTCGGGCGCGCGCGATTTGCGTGAAGGGATAAAACCAGGTTCTTCGATCCAGAGCGTTGATACGATCAGCGCGATTCCGACAGCATTGCTGCTCGATTCGGTGGCAACGCGGCTTGATCCGGCGGTGATCGGCACGAAGTCGCTTGCCCTGAACTTTGTGTTTTCCGACCGCGCCGAGAAAGCAAAAATATCTGTCGGCAACGCGGTAATGATCAGCGAAATGGGTGTCGGCCACGCCACCCCCGCCGCAACCGCCACCGCCCCGCGCCAGCTGTTCCTCGCGATGCTGTTCCTCAAAATGCCACTCGCGCAGCTCGAAGCAGCAGGCCTGAAAATCGAAGGCGAGCGCGCAGCAGTTGAAGCGCTGCAGGCCGCACTCGACCCTATGCCGGGGCCGTTCAATATTGTGGAGCCTTGATCGGACCATTCGTTTCTGATATGTTGTAACTGTTGCAACATTTGGAGTGCGCATCATGGGCGTTATGTCAGTCAGAGAATTAAATGCGAATCTGTCCAAAGCGCTTGCCCGCGCCGAAGCTGGCGAGGTGATAGACATTACCAAAAATGGTAAAGCTATCGTCGAGCTAAGAGCAAAGCGGGCTAACAAGTTGGACGACCCCCAATTTCGTGCAGCTTATGAGCGCATGGTCAAAGGATTCGAGAAAGGCATTCCCGGATTAACCGGTCCTGCAACTTATGAGGAACGGACCGGCAGGTGATCGCCTTTGACACCAACATTCTTGTCTACGTTGAACTACCCGATTTGATCGACCCCCGCCACCTGCAGGCTGCAAATCTATTATCAAAAGCGGGGTTGACCGGTGCGATATTGCCAATGCAGGTTCTTGGTGAATTTTTGCAGGTTTGCCGACGCAAGAAAATCTTGGACGTCGATCTTGCTTCTGCAAAAGTCCAAACCTTCATGGCCGTGTTTCAGGTTGTTTCAACGGATGTCGATGACTTGTTTGCGGCCCAAGAACTCTTAAAGCAATTCAACCTGCAGTTTTTCGATGCTCTCATCGTCTGCATTGCCAGTCGCGCTGGGGCAACGCTGCTGATCAGTGAAGATATGCAGGATGGTCTACAAATGAAGGGTTTGACGGTTATCAACCCCTTCGACGCCGCGAACGAAACTTTGCTCGCCGATTATTTTGCGAACGCTCATTGAGCCATTG
>JANLRW010000258.1:0-1885 GCA_031361925.1 Sphingomonadales bacterium | reverse complement strand
GAACGGCTTACCGATCTGCTCAAGGCTCATAAAACAAGCCCATTCCAGGCTTTTGTTTATGGGGCGAGGTGCCGATAAAACTCCAGGTGAGTTCAAGACCGAACAAAACTATGTCGTTGATCGACGCAACCGAAAAATCCTGTTTACCCCGATGAGTGCTGAGGGTTTGAATGTTGGTGTGACTGCTTTTGAAAATTATGTGAACGATTTAAATGTCGAGCCTCTGATCCAAACTGCAATATCACATGCTGAGTTTGAAGCCCTACACCCGTTCAAAGATGGTAATGGGCGTATTGGAAGAATGCTGGTGCCCTTGAACCTTTGGCAACGCAATGTCATCCATGCTCCGCATTTCTACGTAAGTCCTGCTATTGAAGAACGACGAGAAGAATACATCGACAGGTTAAGGGGCGTTTCCGAGCTTGGAGCTTGGACAGACTGGGTAGTCTTTTTTTTGGAGATCGTACATCGGCAAGCCGAGCTCAACATGGAAATAACCGACAAAATAACCTATTTGTATGATGAAATGAGAGATCGGTTCAGACATACGTTACGGTCGCGATGGGCAACAAGCGCCTTGGATTATATTTTTGCAAAGCCCGTGTTTCGCAACGCTGCTTTTACGAGCGCCGCAGGCATACCGAGCCAAACGGCGCATCGGATGAATAAGCAACTCATCGATGATGGCCTGCTGACCATCATTGAACCCGCGTCGGGTCGACGTGCGGCTCTTCTTGCGTTTTTGCCACTTTTGGAGGTTGTCAGAACATAACTAAATGAAGGGCATAAAAGATTAGGGCCGCCGTTGACGCGGCGACCCTAACTAGAGGCAGGCAACCCACCTCCTTGCTTTGGTAAGCACAAAGAACGTAGTGGGCCTCTATTTCCAAGTCAACGAACCTCTTGTTGCTGGAGGTTCCTAAAATGAAAGGCTCTGATATGAGCACCACTACTATGACTCGTAAACCTATCGGCACTCGTGCACGCACGGGTGAAGTTTGTCCGGAATCAGGCGTCTGGAAAGCTATTTCCACGCCTTCGACAACGGCACCGATTGCAAAAGGTAACCGCATGCCGCCATACAACGGCAATGCAGTTACATGGGAACTCATCCGCTACGCGTGATTGAGTGCCGACCATAGGGGAGGTCCGTCGTGACGCGGCGGGCCAAACCTCTCAATTGTACCGCCTCAATCATGCTCCCGATCACCAGCGCCCATATATAGCTCGCGGCCGGTCTCGTCATAGACTTTGCTCATCTCCGCCATACCTTCTTCAGCCTTCGCCAAGGCTTCGGCTGACAGGTCCGCCTCCGCTGCCGCAATAAAGCCCTCCGCTGGCTGGTTCTGCAACCGCGCGAACTCCCTCACCTCTTGACTGATCTTCATCGAGCAGAATTTCGGCCCGCACATGCTGCAGAAATGCGCGGTTTTGGCGCCTTCGGCTGGCAGCGTCTGGTCGTGATATTGCTCTGCCGTGTCGGGATCGAGGCTGAGGTTGAACTGGTCGCGCCACCTAAACTCAAACCGCGCCTTGCTCAGCGCGTCGTCGCGCACTTGCGCCGCCGGGTGACCCTTCGCCAGATCGGCTGCGTGCGCCGCCAGCTTATAGGTCACCACGCCGACCTTCACATCGTCGCGGTCGGGCAGGCCCAGATGCTCCTTGGGCGTGACGTAACACAGCATCGCCGTGCCGTACCAGCCGATCATAGCCGCGCCGATGCCGCTGGTGATATGGTCATATCCCGGCGCGATATCGGTGGTGAGCGGCCCGAGCGTGTAGAACGGCGCTTCGTGACACCATTCGAGTTGCTTGGCCATGTTTTCCTCAATCATGTGCATGGGCAACTGGTGGCAACGTGGTTTAACTTGGGCAAAACTTTTCA
>JANLRW010000245.1:0-1855 GCA_031361925.1 Sphingomonadales bacterium | reverse complement strand
GTTTCGGCGACAGATGTGCGTTCGGCGACTAAGGAACAGATAGAAAGTCTGGGCGCCAAAGCGATTTTCGTTGAAAATGTCGCGGGCATCGAAGGCGAGGGTGCCGGTGGCTATGCAACCGAGATGTCCGACGAATATAAGGCAGCACAGGCCGAACTGGTCTCAGCCCACATTGCCAAACAAGACATCGTGATCACGACGGCGTTGATCCCGGGCCGCGCTGCACCGCGTTTGGTAAGCGACGCTCAGATCGCCAGCATGAAACCCGGCAGTGTGCTGTTCGACTTAGCGGTCGCGCAAGGCGGCAATGTCGAGGGCAGCGTTCCTGACCAGATCGTCGAGAAACACGGCGTCAAAATCATGGGCTATTCGAACACGCCCGCGCATCTGGCGGCGGACACCTCGGCTTTGTTCTCGCGCAACCTGTTCAACTTCCTCTCCGCCTTCTGGGACAAGGAGGCAGGCAGGCCTGTGTTGCCAGATGATGACGAAATAACGGCGGCGATCCGGCTTACCAAGGATGGCGCAGTTGTCAGTGCGAGGCTGTTGAGCTAGGAGCGCGGATGGCCATTCATTCCGCCTTGAACAAACTTAAGTCGCTTGAACCGTCGCTGCGAAAAGATGGGGTCAGCGCTCTATATCTTTTCGGATCATATGCGCGCGGTGAAGAGACAGACACATCCGACATTGATCTGCTTTTCGACATAGCACCGGATACCCGCTTCAGCCTATTTGATCAGGCCAGAATCAGTCGACAGTTGAGCGAACTTTTGGAAAAAAAAGTGGATTTTGTTCCCCGCAGAGCATTGCATCCGGTCATCAAGGCGCGCGTGGAGGCCGAAAAGTTGACGGTTTTCAATTAATGTCTTTTGATCGCGATGAACTCTACATAGCTTTAATTGGCGAAGCCGTAGCGGACATCCAGCGACGCCTTGAAAGTATTGAACTTGTCACGTTTATGGCGGATCGTGATGAGCAGGCGCTTACTGCTTTCAGGCTTTCTATTGTCGGTGAGAACAGTAACAAGCTATCGACCGAGCTAAAGAACCGACATCCAGACCTGCCATGGTTAGATATGGTTGCATTCAGGAACATGGTATCGCACGAATATCATAGGGTGGACCCTCGGCTCACGTGGGAAGCAGTGCTGTCTCTGGGTGCGATTGAAGCAATGGTCGAGTACGAATTAGCAAAATCCGGTCAGGGGAAATAATGGACTTCATCTCAATATTATCCATCTTCGTAATGGCCTGCTTCGTCGGCTATTATGTCGTCTGGTCAGTCACCCCCGCTTTGCACACGCCGTTGATGGCGGTGACCAATGCGATTTCTTCCGTCATTATCGTCGGCGCACTGATTGCGGCGGCGGCGCCGATAATTGGATCGGGCGGCGCGGTGGCAAAATGGCTTGGGCTGGCAGCTGTAGTAATGGCTAGCGTAAACATATTCGGTGGTTTCGCGGTTACTGCCCGAATGCTCGCGATGTACAAGAAAAAGGAGCGCTGACGTGGAGCATAGTGCTACTCCTTCCTGGGCGATGCTCGCTTACCTTGTTTCGGGCGTATTCTTCATTCTTGCGCTGCGCGGCCTGAGCTCGCCAGCAACTTCTCAGCGAGGCAACCGTTTCGGCATGGCCGGGATGTTGATTGCTGTGGCAACTACTCTGCTCGTAAATGCTTTGGGCTTTGATATGTCCGTTCCAAGCGCGCGTGCGTTTAGTTTAGAGGTCGGTTTTGATGAAATCGCTTTCGTCGAGATTATTGCCGCTATTGTAGTTGGCGCGGTTATAGGGATTTTTACTGCACGGCGTATCGCGATGACCGATATGCCGCAGCTCGTCGCGGCGTTTCACTCT
>JANLRW010000285.1:0-2193 GCA_031361925.1 Sphingomonadales bacterium | reverse complement strand
CCGGTAACCGCCGTTGCCGCCAGCCCCGGCATCGACTTTGGAGCGCTCGCAATCACGGTATGGCTCGGCGGCACTGTGCTGTTTTTCATTATCCAGATGATCCGTTATGCCTCAATGCGCGACGACTTGTTGTCGGACGCGCAAGAGGTCGCTGTGATCGACGGCGTCCGTGTGGTGGCTTCGGATCAAGTCGCAGGGCCGCTCGCCTTCGGTCTTTTCAAACGCTTCATCGCGGTGCCGCAGGATTTCACCAAGACCTACTCGCCTGCCGAATGCGAACTCGCCATTGCGCATGAAATGGCGCACCACAAATCGGGCGACCTGTTTGCCAATCTCGCCGCCTTCGTCGTGCTATGCCTGATGTGGTTCAATCCGCTGGCCTGGGCAAGCTGGAGTGCTTTTCGGTTCGATCAGGAAGCGGCGTGCGATGCGCGCGTGCTTGCGGGCAAATGCGCCGAGGACCGCATGATCTACGGACAGGCGCTGGCAAAGACCGCATTCGACGGTGTGCCGACTTTCGCAACTGCGCTGAATTCGCCCAAAACGATAATTGAAAGATTGAGGAGACTCACCATGAAAGACGCCAGCAATACCCGCCGGTCGCTTGGCAAACTGGGCATATTGGCCGCTGCCGCGCTCGTCCTGCCGCTGACTGCGACGATTGTTCCGGCGGTGCGTGCGGATGAAAGCGCGGACGTTGCCAAACCAGTCAAAAAACCGGTTAAGGTGATCAGAATTTCGATGGGCACCGTCGTTGATGGCAAGCCAACGGGATCGGTCGTCAAGACCGTATCGCGTGACGGCAAAACCTTTGTGTTCCATAGCGACAAGACATTGTCCGACGAGCAAGTCGAAAAGCTGATTGATGAGGCCCAACAATCGCGCGAAGAGGCGGATGATGCAATCGCCCAGGCTGACGAAGCACGAGGCGAAGCCGAGGCGGCAGCCGGTGAGGCCGAAGCAGCACGCGGCGAGGCCGAGGCAGTTTGGGGCGATGCTGCGGCCGCACAAGCCAACGCGGCCGCAGCCCGCGGCCATGCCGAAGCCATGCGCGTCCATGCCGTAGCGATGGCGGCAAATCATCAAAATGTGAAAACGGTCCGCTTAATTCCGGTAAAAGTTGGCTTCCCGATGACGGAGGCGATGTACTCGGTAGTTCGCAAATCCAATTCAGCGGCGCTCAACGAAAAGGAATTGCTCGGGTTGACATTGAGCTCGCTCAATGCCGCGCGTGACAGCTTTGCGCATGGTCGTTCCGATAACGACACTTCCGATCGCATAATTTTGGACGCACTCGATCGCGAGATCAGCCATCTCAAAGGCAAAATTGCGCGTAATTAGCAAAATATGGTTGCGTAGCGCATCGTAGCGCCGGCGCAATCCGACCGGTTCGAAACATTCAGCTCCCCAGCGACGTTTCGGAAGATAAGGGGCGGTTTTCAAGGGCCGCCCCTTTTTCTTTGGTTCGCGATGCGCCATATCAGTTTTATGAGCGACTGGCCCGATACCATCCACGCAGGCGAAACCGAGCAACACGAGCCGCTCGTGCGCCGTGTGCTTGCGCCCAATCCGTCGCCTTATACCTATACCGGCACGCAGACCTGGCTGGTGGGCAATGGCAGCGACGTTGCCGTCATCGACCCCGGTCCGGCAGGCGACGGACCCAATAGCGGTCACGCCGACATCAATGGCACCGGCCATGTCGAGGCGATTTTGCGCGCGATTGGCGACGCCAAAGTAACCGCGATAATGTGCACCCACACTCACCGCGATCACTCGCCCGCCGCCGCGCCATTGAAGGCAGCGACGGGCGCACCGATCATCGGTTGCGTGCCTTTGGTGTTGCGCGACGACGGCCCGCGCGCGGATAGCGCATTCGACCCCGACTATTCCCCTGACCGGATATTGACCGATGGCGAGCGAATCTCGGGCGATGGCTGGACCATCGAAGCGGTTGCAACCCCTGGGCATACAAGCAACCACCTTTGCTATTCGCTCGTGGAGACCGGCGCGCTATTCACCGGCGACCATGTGATGAAATGGTCGACCAGTGTCGTCAGCCCGCCGGACGGCGACATGAGCGCCTATATGGCGAGCTTGCAAAAACTCTACGACCGCGAGGACCGGATTTATTACCCAGCCCACGGCCCCGCCGTCGAAAACCCGCGTCAACTGGTTCGGGGCATGATCGGC
>JANLRW010000194.1:0-10199 GCA_031361925.1 Sphingomonadales bacterium | reverse complement strand
GCCGACGTTCGACCGGCCGGCAAAGGCGATTTCGGGCACCGTCGGTTCGGGCAGAAATTCAAGCTTGGGTGCCGATTTTAGGAACGTCACCGGTCCGGAAAAAATCCGGTTGGGTTCTTCTATTCCCGCAATCACATCTGCGCTCACGTCGCCGCCTTGGCTTTCTCCTCGGCGTCCTTTGCGGCCTGTTGGCGAAGGATCGGATGGCGCGAGTATAACCATTTCTGCTGCGCAATCGACACCAGGTTCGACATCACCCAATAGAGCTGAAGGCCAGCGGCAAAGGGCGCCATGATGAACATCAGGAACCACGGCATCACGGCAAACACCTGTTTCTGCACTTCGTCCATTGGTTGCGGATTGAGCTTTTGCATCAGCCACATCGTCACGCCGAGCAAGATCGGCAACACACCGATCGCGAGGAATGCGGGTAAGGTGATGCCGGTGCCCAACGCATCGAACAGGATATGCGCCGACGGATCAGGTGCTGATAGATCCTGCAACCAGAGCGCAAACGGCTGATGCCGCATTTCGATGCTGAGCATCAGGATCTTGTAGAGCGCGAAGAAGATCGGAATCTGCAGCACGATGGGCAGGCATCCGGCGAGTGGATTGACCTTTTCGTCCTTATACAGCTTCATCATTTCCTGCTGCATCCGTGGCTTGTCGTCTTTCCAACGCTCTTGCACCGCCTTCATCTTCGGCTGGACGACGCGCATCTGCGCCATTGAAGCGAACTGGCGTTGGGCGACGGGGAACATGAATCCGCGGACGATGATCGTCAGGCCAATGATGGCCACGCCAAAGTTCCCGAACACCCCGAACAGCCAATTGAGGATCCAGAAGAACGGAATGGCGATGAACCAGAACCAGCCCCAATCGATGGCATAATCCAGATATTTAATGCCACCCTTATTCGCATATTTGTCGAGCGTTTCGACTTCCTTTGCGCCGGCAAACAGCTGCGATTTTTGGCTAGTGGTTTTGCCCGGAGCAACGGCCGTTTGGTTAGCGGCAACCATTTGCGATTGGTAGATGCCGTTTGCCACACGGAACTTGGCATTGACCGTCGTGGTCTGGTCGGGGATCAGCGCCGCCAGCCAATATTTTTCGGTGACGCCAAGCCAGCCACCCTTTGTCTTATAAGAAACTTCGCCATTCGGTGCCTCGTCCAAATCGCCATAGTTCAAGTTTGTAATCGCGTCGTTGAACACGCCCATCGGGCCGACGTGGATGTTCCATGTATCAGGATCGGCTGACTTGCCGTTACGGCTTACAAGGCCAAAGGTCGCAACTTGCACCGGCGTCGAACCGCCATTCGTAAAGCGCTGCTCGGCGGTGATCATATAATCCGCGTCGATGCTCAGCACGATGTCGAATTTTTGGCCTTCCGAGTTGGCCCAGCTCAGCGTGACCGGAGTGGCCGGAGTCAGCTTGCTTGCGCTGGGCGTCCAAATGGTCTTGTCATCAGGCGCGGTTATGCCTGTTCCGGTCCAGCCAAAGCGGGCAAAATAGGCTTGTTTGGTGCCCGACGGTGCAAACAGGCGAACAGGCGGCGAATTCTTATCCAACTCGGTGCGGTGGGCGAGCAACAACAGATCATCAATCTTCGCGCCTTCAAGATTCACCGATCCTTTAAGTTTTGGCGTTTCAATCAACACCCGCCCGCTGGCTTTCAGTGCATCGCCAAGCGCAACCGTTTTGACAGGCGCAGCGGCTGTGCCGATTGCGGTATCCGCGGTGGCGGCTCCGGCAGGCACGGGTCCGGCCTTGGCTGTGCTGGTCACAGCGGCAGGTGCCGGGAAAAATGTGCTTGCAACATAGGGCCAGCCGAACAGGATGAGGCCCGTCAGCAATATGGCAATAATCAGGTTACGCTTGTCGTCCACGTGTGTATTTCCCCGTTATTCAAGGTATTGAGCGCTTATGGCACCGGATCATGGCCGTGCCCGCCCCAAGGTTGGCAGCGCAATAGCCGTTTGATGGCAAGCCAGCCACCCTTAATTGCGCCATATTGCTGGAGCGCGGTAATCGCATAGGCCGAACAGCTGGGTGAGTAGCGACACGTCGGCGGCAGGATACGCGACGGACCGATCTGCCAGCCACGCGCGATGAGAATAAGGAGCTTGGCGATCATTGGCAGAATTTATCCAGAGCCCTTGCCATATCTGCCCGCAACGCACCGAAATCGCGTTCGATCCCGCTGTTACGTCCGATCAGGATATGGTCGGCCCCAGCCTTGCCCTTTTCGCCCAGCATTTCGCGCGCGAGTTCGCGGAAACGGCGGCGCATCCGGTTGCGGACGACGGCATTGCCGACCTTTTTGGTAATCGTGATGCCTAGGCGGATCGCGGGGTCATCGTCGCGGCGGTCAAACACAAGCAAAACAAAACCGGGAGTAGCATATCGCTTCCCCCGGTTGGCGGCCAGAAAATCGGCACGCTTTGTAATGACGCTATAACCGCGCATATCGCGGTCCGCCGTTGCGGATGTTAAGCCGACAGCTTTTTGCGGCCACGCGCGCGGCGGCCGTTTAGGATGTTGCGGCCAGCAGCGGTCGACATACGCAGGCGAAAACCGTGGCGACGGGCACGCACGAGATTGCTCGGCTGAAAAGTGCGCTTCATGACTGTAATCCTTGTATTTTATGCGTCTTGAAATGAAAAGGGCCGCCGAATCCGTCCAGCGACCGCCTTTGTTGACGTGGCCGTTACGGTTCAAGCGCATAAAAGTCAACGCTGTTTGAGTGAAGTGCCGCACCAGTCCGCACCTCCACCCGACCACCCAACGAACGTAAATCGAATTGGGTGGTCGATTGGGGGTGAGGGCTGGTGCGGCTACAGGCATTAGCGCATCGGCTGGTCGATATCGTCGCGCCGGAAGAGGTGCAGAAAATCGGCCTTGATATCGGGAAAGGGCGGGCGTTCTGTCGCTTTGCTCCGCCGCATCGCCCAGTTTGCCCAATTGGCGTATTGCGGATGGAGTCTGGCGAGCCGGGCATAGCGTTTCTTGGCCCATAACGAGTGCTTCAGGATAATCGCCAGCCCGACCGGTAAGATAAGCAGCGGCCCCGGTCCCGGTATCGGCCCCAACAGCGGCGCACCCAGCACCAGCACCCAACCCAGCGTTAGCATGGCAATGCGATACGGTTTGCTGTCAGTGAAGCCGGCGCTTTGTGTCATCATTCGTGATGTGGGGACGGGCATATCATACTGCAAGCGCCGAACTTTGCTGCCAAAAAAACGATGCGCTGTCGCAACAGACACCGAAAAACTGACACTGATGTCAGCAACCTGCCGCATTGTTCATGTATTTGTAGCATTCGGCACTATATGGGAAGGAATATGCATGCTCCTCCTCACCTTCACCGCATTGGCGTTTTGCCAGCCGACATCGACTTCATGGGGCACGTGAATAACGCGCGTTATCTGAACTGGGTGCAGGATGCCGTGCTGGCGCATTGGAACAAGCTTGCGCCGCCAGAGGCTGCGGCGAAATATTTGTGGGTCGCGCTGAAGCATGAAATTACCTACCGCAAACCTGCGTTTCTCGACGATGATGTAATCGCGTCAGTGGTGCTGGAAAAGGTGCAGGGTGCGCGTTCGTTCTACGACACCGTGATCAAGCGCGGCGAGGAAGTTCTTGCGGAAGTGAAATCAAGCTGGTGCTGCATTGATGCCGAGACGCTAAGGCCGGCGCGCATTGCTTCGGAGATTCAAGCGCATTTTTT
This sequence comes from Sphingomonadales bacterium, assembly GCA_031361925.1. Classification (GTDB taxonomy): domain Bacteria; phylum Pseudomonadota; class Alphaproteobacteria; order Sphingomonadales; family Sphingomonadaceae; genus Sphingorhabdus_B. Next base: position 6,469 of record JANLRW010000194.1, on the reverse strand, counting down.
TCCGAAAGAGCAAACATAGAACCAAATGGGTTCTAAAATGGATTTCAAGACACCATACAGGCCCAATTCTGAGACTTGGGCTACCGAGGTAGCTGACACCTAGGCGCGCCCCTGTGACATGCCTTAAAATCGCTTAGACAGCGTTTCCGCAGTTTTGCGTGCGAACTAAAAAATTGGATCGTTTGCACCGTCATCTAATGGCGTGACTTCGGTGTGAATTCCGCATTCGACCTTGTCCCATCCCTTCCAACGGCCCGACCGGGGGTCTTCGCCGTCGGCGACTTTGGTTGTGCACGGCGAGCAGCCGATTGAGGGATAGCCCAATGCGACCAGCGGGTGCGCGGGTAGGTCATGTTCGACCATATAGGCGTCGAGCCGTTTTTTGTCCCAGTCCGCCAGCGGATTGACCTTGAGCCGCCCTTCCTCAATCTCGAAGCGGGGCAAAGCCGAGCGCGTCGATGACTGGAATGCCTTGCGTCCTGTAAACTGCGCATCAAATGGAGCCAAGGCGGCTTTCAGTGGCAGCACCTTGCGAATTTCGCAACAGCCATCGGGATCGTAGGACCAGCGCAGACCGGTTTCGTCGCGCTTGGCCAGCAAAGCCTGGTCGGGCGTCAGGTTGCGTAGATCGGTAAGTCCGAACCGCTCGCGGAGTTCTTCGCGGTAGGTGATGGTTTCGGGAAAATGCTTGCCAGTTTCAAGGAACAGCACAGGCACCGTCGGATCGATGCTCGCAATCAGGTGGAGCAATACCGCCGATTCCGCGCCAAAGCTTGAAACGATGGCCGCGTCGCCGAGCATATTTTCCTTGAGCAACACCGTCAGCATCTCGACCGTATCGCGCCCGCGAAACATATTGTTCAGCCGAACCGCGTCGGCGTCAGTATAGCGCGGCGCAGTGTTGATGCGGTCGATGATGCGGACCTGTTCACCCATGCCGCAACTTCCAAACCGGGACGGCGGCATCGGCGGCGCGCTGATAGACATGTTCGTAACGCGCAAACGCCGCGTCGACATCGGCAGGATTGAGCGAACCTTCGGGCGCAAAGCTATCGAAGCCGCAGCGGCGCATGAAGGCGATCTGGTCGACCAAAACGTCCCCTTGAGCGCGCAGCTCGCCGGTATAGCCAGCTTCACGCAATATCCGCGCCGACGAATAGCCACGCCCGTCGCGGTATTTGGGGAAGGCGATTTCAATCAGTGCGAGTCGGTCGAGAAACGGCAACAAAGCGCGCGCATCGTCGTCGGGCTCCAAACGAACTGCTGTTGAATTGGACTGGTCCAAAAATGCGTCTAGCGTGACCGACGGTTGTTCGTGAACCTCATCATCGCGGTATCTGAACTCAACCATAAATCGCCTCCTTGAACGGATCGAGGCCGACGCGGCGGTAGGTGTCGATGAAACGCTCATCGCCTTCGCGCAAAGATTTGTAGACTTCGGTTGCCTTTTCGACCGCATCGACGACGCCGTCTTCGTCGAAGCCGGGGCCGATGATTTTGCCGATGCTGACATCCTCCGCGCCCGAGCCGCCGAAGGTCAGCTGGTAATTTTCCACGCCCTTCCGGTCGACACCCAAGATGCCGATATGGCCTGCATGGTGATGCCCGCAGGCGTTGATGCAGCCGGAGATTTTCAGCTTCAATTCGCCGAGATCGCGCTGCCGGTCCATATCGGCAAAGCGCGTTGCGATTTTCTGCGCGACGGGAATCGAACGCGCATTGGCAAGGCTGCAATAATCGAGGCCGGGGCAGGCGATGATGTCGCTGATCAGGTCGAGATTGGCATCGGCCAATTCGGCCTGGCGCAACGCCGCCCACACCGCATATAAATCACGCTTGGCAACGTAGGGCAGGACGATGTTCTGTGCGTGAGTGACGCGCAGTTCGTCGAAGCTGTATTGCTTGGCAAGCTCAGCCATCACGTCGATCTGGTCGGCGCTGGCGTCGCCCGGAATGCCGCCGATGGGCTTCAGGCTGATATTGACGATAGCGTAACCGGTCTGCTTGTGCGGCTTCACATTCTGGTCGAGCCAGACAGCGAAATCAGGATCGCTTCGGTCAGGTTCGACGTCCGCGGCGTCGAAAGCGGGCGGCGCAAAGAACGCGCTAATCCGGTCGAATTCGGCCAACGGCGGGTCGATGCCCAATGTCTTCACATGAGCGAATTCTTCGGCCACCTGGCGGCGATATTCGTCGGCACCGATTTCGTGGACGAGGATCTTTATCCGCGCCTTGTAGATATTGTCGCGGCGACCGTAGCGGTTATAAACGCGCAGGCAGGCTTCGACATAACTCAGCAAATCTTCGGCGCGGACGAACGGATTGATCTCCGGCGCGATCATCGGCGTCCGGCCCATACCGCCACCGACAAATACGCGGCCACCAAGGACGCCGTCCTGCTTGACCAGTTCGATGCCAATGTCGTGCAGCCGCATCGCGGCACGGTCTTCGGGGCTGGCGATCACCGCAATCTTGAACTTGCGCGGCAGATAGCTGAACTCGGGATGGAAGGTCGACCATTGACGCAGCAGCTCTGCCCACGGACGCGGGTCGGCGATTTCGTCTGCGGCGGCACCGGCATATTGGTCCGACGAAATGTTGCGGATGCAGTTGCCGCTGGTTTGAATTGCGTGCATTTCGACCGCTGCCAGTTCGGCCAGCAAGTCGGGACATTCCTCGAGCTTAATCCAGTTATACTGAATATTCTGCCGCGTAGTGAAATGGCCGTAACCACGGTCATATTTGCGCGCAATATGCGCCAGCACATGCATCTGGCGGCTGTCGAGCGTGCCATAAGGCACAGCGACGCGCAGCATATAGGCGTGGAGTTGCAAATAGAGGCCGTTCATCAACCGCAACGGTTTGAACTGGTCCTCGGTCATCTCGCCAGCCAAGCGGCGCTTCACCTGATCGCGAAATTCCTCGACACGGGCATCGACGATGGCTTGGTCAAAATTATCATATTTGTACATCTCAAATCACCCATTCGCCAGCCGCCGGGTCGGCTGGTTTCAATGTCAGGTCGGGGCGCACCGTCGGACCGAGCGCGCGGACGCGGTCCTTGATGTGCGCGGGGCGGGGGCCCTCGGGGGTCGCTACCGCGTCGATGATGTAAGGCGCATTGACTCTGCGTGCGCCTTCTTCTGCTTGCAGGATCGCTTCGCCGTGCTCGCCAACATCTGCGGCGTCCTCGACATGGATTGACCAGCCTTCGCCGGTCCACCAAGTGACTGCACCCGAACCCAAATCATTGCCGGTCAATATTTTCACGCCATTTGCTCCGCTGTTTTGGCAAATGCGCGAAGCCTGTCCTGCGCATCCGATTTCAACACGACGTCGCCGACAATGATGATCGCAGGGCTCGCCACGCCCTCGCGCTCGATCATATCGCCTAAGTCGGTGAGTAAAGTCCGGATGGCGCGTGATCCTTTACGGGTGACGCGCTCAAGCACTGCGACCGGCATGTCAGGCGACACGCCGTCGGCAATCAATTTCTCGGTAATGTCGGCGGCGGTCGCGACGCCCATGTAGATGACGAGCGTCCGGCCTTTGCCAGCAAGCCCGGCCCAATTCTGGTCAGTCAGCCCCTTGCACTGGCCAGCAACAAAGCTGACCGCGCTTGAGGCGTCGCGGTGGGTGAGGGGAAGCATGGCTTCGGCCGCCCCGCCCATTGCCGCTGAAATGCCCGGCACGACCTCGACGTCAATGCCCGCATCGCGGCACGCCTCGGCCTCTTCGCCGCCACGTCCGAAGATGAAAGGGTCGCCGCCTTTAAGGCGCACCACCAGATGTCCAGCCAGTGCCTCGCGGACCAATATGGCGTTGATACCCTTTTGTGGCACCGAATGCTTGCTGCGTTGTTTGGCGACCGAAATCAGCCGCGCTCGCGGGTTGACCATGCCCATGATCGCGTCGTCAACGAGACCGTCGTGCACGATAACGTCTGCCGCCGCGATCAACCGGGCCGCCTTTAACGTCAGTAACTCGGGATCGCCCGGACCTGCACCCACCAGATAGAGTCGTGTTTTTTCCATGACGACAAAATGCCGACGCGCAGCAAAGACTTCAAATCAGGATATATTGATGCTGCGGTAGCAGAACTTTAGCGTGCTATTTTGGTTCGAAAACCGGGACAACTTCTTCGACTTCGAGGCCAATGCCAATCATCGCCTTGGGCACGTCGTTTTCCGATGATACCACTGGATAGGCGCAATAATCGGCAGCGTAATAGGCACTTGGCCGGTGGTTGCCCGACAGGCCGATGCCGCCAAAGGGTGCCGATGACGATGCCCCGTTGGTGGGTGCATTCCAGTTTACGATGCCTGAACGGCTATTCGCCCAAAACTCGTCATATTGCATGGGTGTGCCGCCGATAAGCGACGCCGACAGGCCGAAGCGCGTGTTGTTGGCTTCGTTGATCGCGGCTTCGAAATCAGCGACGCGAATAACCTGTAACAAGGGGCCAAACAATTCGATATCGGGGCGTTCGGTCATATCGGTTACGTCGATGATGCCGGGCGAAAGAAACGGCCGCCCCATGATCGGAACCGCCATATGCTTGATGGGTTTGCCACCCCGGCTCATCAACGCCAAAAAGCTTTCGACCAGATTATCGCAAACATTGTTGTCGATGACTGGACCCATGAATGGCTGTGGTTCGCCGTGCGGTTCGCCGATGACTAGCCGGTCGGCAATGCGTTTCACCTCGCCCACAACCAGATCAAACATGTCGTCGCGGACAATCAAACGTCTGGCCGCGGTGCAGCGTTGACCAGCGCTCAGGAAAGCCGACTGCACCACCAGCACCGCGGCGCTGTGCAAGTCCCTGACATCCCAAACGATGATCGGATTGTTGCCGCCCATTTCCAGCGCCAATATCTTGTCAGGGCGATGCGCAAACTGACGATTGAGCGCGATTCCGGTTTGCGCCGATCCGGTAAACAGCAACCCGTCGATATCGGCGTGCATTGATAACGCTTTGCCGGTGTCAGGTCCGCCTTGCGCGATGCGGACGACGCCAGACGGGATACCCGCCTTATGATAATAATCGACCAACATTTGGCCGGTCGCGGGGGTCTTCTCAGATGGTTTGAAGACAACGGCGTTACCCGCGATTAACGCTGGAACGATATGGCCGTTGGGCAAATGCGCTGGGAAGTTATAGGGTCCAAGTACCGCAAGCACGCCGTGCGGTTTATGGCGCAGCGCGCTTCGGCTGCCGATTTTGCCATCGATACGGCGCTGCGATGTCCTGTCGGCATAAGCTTTGATCGAAATATCGACCTTACCCACTACCGATTCGACCTCGGCGCGGGCTTCCCACAATGGCTTGCCGGTTTCGCGCGCAATCAGGTCTGCAAATTTTTCCTGATCAGCGCGGACTCGGTTGGCAAAGCCGCGTATCCGCTCAATTCGGTCGGAAATCGACATCGCTGCCCATTTCGGCCAAGCCTCGCGCGCAGCAGCGATCTCTGCGTTCACATCGCTCGCTTTGCCTCGCCACAGTTCGGCACCGGTTGCCGGTTCAAAGGAAACTAGATCGGACAAAAACTATTGGACCTCAAGGTAAACGCGCATTTTACTATAAATGCCGCTGCAAGCTTTACCATCAGGTAAATTTTGAATGTAAAATGAGGCCTTGACGCAAGGGTAGGGACCTAGCCCAACGCCGCCCCCATCTTGCGGATTTGCGCAATTTTCGTGCTCAGCGGCTCCCAGTCGTCGTGTGTCGCAATCGCGTCCCATATCTGTTCAACCTCGCCGATCAGCATTGAGCACTGCAGATCCGCTCTGTTTATCGCCTTTGTTGCGACTGCCGGAGTGTATTTTGCCAGCTGGTCGGCGAATAGATCATAATGTTCGTCGTCGGCATATGTCCCGGGCCGGTCTCCCGCAAAGTGTGAAATGAAAAAGGCGTCAACCGGGATGTGGGCCTGGACCATCGCCTGCTCGGCTGCTTGAACCAGTGCACGGTCGCTTTCCTCACCGCGCGGCGCGACAGCCCGGCGCCACAGAAAACGCCGAACAATAGCTGCCTGATAGAGCGCAGGAAAGCGCTCCAGAGCTTCAATCAGCGGGGACGCTTCGCATATCAGCCGCAGCGACACCGCGAGTTGCCCCAAGTTCCAGTGCATCGACTCGGCCTGTCGCCCGAACGCATACAGCCCGTTCTGGTCGAAATAAGCTGCGGTGAATCGGGAGTCCCAATATTCGGTAAAGCGCCACGGACCGTAATCAAAGCTCTCGCCGGTGATATTAATGTTGTCGGTATTGAGCACGCCGTGAACAAAACCGGCGACCATGTATGACGCTGCGAGGTCGGCGATGTGTTCGACCGCGAGGTTCAGCAACTTCGCGGCGGGGGCATCGCCGACCACTTCATTGTATAAAATCGTCAAGCAATAATCGACCAGTTGCTCCATCAGTTCGACATTGTTCTCGGCTGCGATCCGCTGGAACGTCCCGAAAC
>JANLRW010000144.1:0-2174 GCA_031361925.1 Sphingomonadales bacterium | reverse complement strand
ATAGCGGCCGCCCGGTGCGGTGCGTGCAAGTCGGCGGACCTTTGGGCGCATATATCCCGCCTGCCCAGTTCGACTTGCCATTCGATTACGAGGCCTTTGCTGCTGCGGATGCATTGATCGGTCATGCCGGAATTACCGTGTTCGATGACACCGTCGACATGGCCCGGATGGCGCGCTTTGCGATGGAATTCTGCGCTATTGAAAGCTGCGGGAAATGCACACCTTGCCGCTTGGGCAGCACGCGCGGCGTCGAGACCATCGACCAGATCATCGCCGGAAAAAATGTCGACGCCAATCTCGCACTCATTGCCGATTTGTCGGAAACGATGAAATATGGATCGCTGTGCGCGCTTGGCGGATTTACGCCTTATCCGGTTATGAGCGCAATCGAGCATTTCCCGGAAGATTTTCGTTGAAACGGCTCGGCGCCATTCTGGCTGGCGGAAAGGCCAGTCGCTTCGGCAGCGACAAAGCCGCCGCGTTACTCGGCGGGCGACCGCTGATTGAACATGTCGCCGGCGGATTGCGACCCCAAGTCGACGAGCTGATTATCTGCGGCCGCGAATGGCCTGGAACCTGCGCGATCGCTGACCGACCGACCCCCGGCTTGGGACCATTGGGCGGTCTGAATGCTGCGCTTCATCATGCGCAGCAAAATGGCTTCGGCGAAGTCCTGACGGCGGCGTGCGATGTGCTCCCGGTGCCAGAATTTCCCCGCAAACTGTCAGGAGCAATGGCATTATACGCCGACCAGCATTTTCTGTTTGGCGCCTGGCCAGCGGCACTGGCAAAAGTTTTAGACCGGCACTTGAGTGACCAAGAAGATCTTTCGATGCGCCACTGGATTACGACAATCGAAGCGCGCGCGATTACCTTTGAGAGCGCTTTCAATAATCTGAACACCCCCGACGATGTTGCAAAATATGCGGCATTAACCGGCATGTTAGTGTAAGGTGAGATCATGACGTATCAGCCACAAAAGGATTTCGGAACGCCGCAAAGTCGTTCGCTGGAGACCGTCAGGCTCACCATTGACGGACGCGAAGTAACAGTGCCTGCAGGGTCCAGCGTGATGCGGGCAGCAGCCGAACAGGGCGCTTCGATTCCGAAACTATGCGCGACCGACAGCATGAAAAGCTTTGGCTCGTGCCGGCTTTGCCTTGTCGAAATCGAAGGGCGCAAAGGGACCCCGGCCAGCTGCACAACGCCGGTCGAGCCCGGCATGATCGTCCGCACCCAAACGCCGCTCCTGCAAAAGTTGCGCAAAGGGGTGATGGAATTATATATTTCCGATCACCCGCTCGATTGCCTGACGTGCGCGGAGAATGGCGACTGCGAGTTACAGGATCAGGCGGGCGCGGTTGGCCTCCGCGATGTTCGCTATGATGTGCAAGCAACCCATCTTGACCAAGAAATAGATCACTCCAACCCTTATTTCGATTTCGACCCGAGCAAGTGCATCGCCTGTTCGCGGTGCATCCGCGCTTGCGATGAAGTGCAGGGAACGCTTGCGTTGACGATGGAGGGCCGCGGCTGGGATTCCAAGATTTCGGCAGGTTTTGCCAGCGACAATTTCCTCGGGTCCGAATGCGTGTCTTGCGGCGCTTGCGTGCAGGCCTGCCCGACCGCGACGTTGATCGAAAAGAAGGTGGTCGAAATCGGCACGCCTGAGCGTGCGGTGGTTACAACATGCGCTTATTGCGGTGTCGGCTGCACATTTCGGGCAGAAATGCGCGGCGAACAATTGGTGCGGATGGTGCCTTTCAAAGACGGTAAAGCCAATCGCGGACATTCATGCGTCAAGGGCCGTTTTGCATGGGGATATGCCCAGCATCAGGACCGCATCCTGAAGCCAATGATCCGCGCATCGATCAATGACCCATGGCGGGAAGTCGAGTGGGATGAGGCCTTTGCCTATACCGCATCCGAACTGAAACGCATCAGCGCGCAATATGGCAAGCATGCGCTTGGCGGCATCACTTCAAGCCGCTGCACCAATGAAGAGACGTTTCTGGTGCAAAAGCTGGTGCGGGCAGGGTTCGGCAACAACAATGTCGATACCTGCGCCCGGGTTTGCCATTCACCAACGGGATACGGACTGAAAACCACGTTCGGGACGAGCGCCGGAACGCAGGATTTTGACAGCGTCGAAGACAGCGATGTCATCCTGATCA
>JANLRW010000124.1:0-3343 GCA_031361925.1 Sphingomonadales bacterium | reverse complement strand
CCGAACTCGCAAAACTGGTGACGGGCGGTGGATCGGGACTCGATATCCGTCATGCCTTGATGCGCTGCGTCGGTGTATCGCTGCTTGCGGCACTACCGCTTGTGTTGATCTTGGCATGCTTCTCGAAGCAGATAACAATATTGATCGCCGGCCCAGCCTATGCAGCGGCGGCAGGGGTGATGATATGGCTCGCTGTCGCCCGGGTCATTGCGATGACGGGGCCACCAACCAGCGCGGCGCTGATAGCCTTGGGCAGGCCGGGGCTTTCGGTGACTTCCAACGTCATCGCCAGCATCGGCATATTGCCGTTGCTCCCCATTCTGACGGCTTATCTGGGGCTGCAAGGTGCCGGGATGCACGCCGTTGCGCAGGCGATATTGGCCAGTGCATTGCTCGGCATGTTTTTGTGGCGAAATACCGATGAACGCCATGTTCGTGGCAACCCAGCGTTCAGCAGAAAGTCCTGAGCTCAATTGGTGATAATGATCAAAATGCTTCTTATTACTGGCTCGATTGTAACGGGCCTTTTGATCGGTGGGCCGCTCCATGCGCAAAATGGACCTTGCTCTACAACAGCTGGCCCATCGATTCTGGTCAAAGTCGTCGGTCTCAAAAATCGGGCGGGGGCCGTTCGCATCCGCCTGTTCGGTGGCGATCCAAAAACCTATTTCGACAAAAGACATGCTCTGCAGCGTATTGAGTTCGACGTGCCGAAAAGCGGCGAAATTGAACGCTGTATCGCGACGCCTCGCGCTGGACCCTATGCGATTGATGTTCGCCACGATGCGAATAGCAATGGTAAGTCAGATCGGGCGGATGGCGCGGGTGCTTCGGGCAACCCTGACGTTTCGTTGCTGGATGTCATATTCAAGAGAAGGCCGCCTACAAGCATAGTGCAGATCAATGTCGGTCGCGGTGTTACGGTTGTGACGATCATCGTTAAATATCTTTCGGGCGGAAAGCTGACACCGGCCTGATAACGGCGGCATCCGCTTAGAAATCCAGCCCGAGGGCAAGAAAGGCGTGGAAACCCGCTGCGCTGCTACCATCCTCGAAGGTCGGTCCGCCCGATGCGAGGAGGCGAAACGGCGCTTTCAACTGATAGATTGCGCCAAGGCCAATGCTGGTCGAACCCGTGCCGTTTATGGTGTCGGCCCCTTGCCGTTTCGCCTCTATACCAAGCAGCAGCTTGGGCGTCATCTGGCGGGATACCGCGAAGCCGCCGGTCCAATAATTGCGATTGCCGGGGCCGGGATTGACCGCATAGCCGCCCCCGCCGAACAGCGACCACGGCCCCGAATCTTTCTGAACCCAGATCGGCAAGAACGCCGTTAGCTTGTCGTTGCCCATGTTATTGCTTGCGGTCGGCAAGGTGATGCCGGGAAACGCCGCAATGGACAGCTCGGCATCCTCATCATGATAAAAGCGGTATTTGGCCGAAATGGCAATATCGCCAGCGCCCCATTTCGTGCCCGCCGGATGATGCGAATAGGCAAACGGAAGCTCGAGCGTCAGTTGCAGGTCGGGTGCCGCACCATAATTAAACTCGGCGGCCACCGCGCCTGCAAACTCGTCGCCCTTACCTTCAGCCTCGATCAGCGGCCCATAGATTTCCCAATGGCCGGTTTCGGTCGGTTCCGGATCGTCGGTGAGGAACGGCGGCCCCGCAATGGCCAGCGATGGCACGAGCAGCATCGACAGCGCGAGTGCGCGAACCAGCACCCCCATTCTAGGTTGCCGCGTGCGTTTGCGATGACGCTGCTCGCTGCCGGAACAACAATATCAGTGCCGCGATCGCGATGCCAAGCACCAGCGATGCGCCAACCCGGCTCAGTTCCAGCCCGCCTTTGGCAACAGGTTTGTCGAGGAAATCGCCGACTACAGCGCCCAATGGACGGGTCAGGATGAAGGCTGCCCAAAATAATGCGACATGGTTGAATGCCGTGCGGTAGTAAGCGAGCGCAATTAGCGCGAGCAATCCGCCGAAAATCATTGCCGATCCCAGATAGCCGAGCGGCCCGTCAGCAATCCAGTCGCCCAAGGCGGTCCCAAGCGTTTGCGAGAAGGTGATGGTCAGCCAGTAATAGAGCTCTGCCTTGGGCTCATGCACCGAGTTGACGGATATTGTCCCAAGTGCCCGGTGCCAGACGAACAGCGACAGCAAGACTAGGCCGAGCAACAGGATCGAACCGCCGGGATATCCAATTCCTAGCGACCGAGTGGCAAAGTCGGCCATGGTCGTGCCTGCGGTGGTCGACGCGATGATCGTCGTCCAGTAAAGCCAAGGATTGAAGCGCTTGGCGCGGATTTGCATGAAAACCAGCACTGCCAATATCGTTAGAAAAATTGCAGTGCCGATCAGATATCCACCCTGCCAAAACGATGTCGCTGCGTCGGGCGTGGTTTCGCCCAGCCATGACATGGACACGGCGTCTCCAGCGGTTTCACCAAAAGTCGTTGCCAGAATTTTGATGATCCAGAACACCAAAGTCACTGCGGGAACTTTGGCCAATGCTGTTCTATATTCTTCGGTCATCGCTTTTCGTCCGTGTTGAAACTTATGGAAACACCAGGCTAGGCCCTCTTAACCGATCTGCCTATAAGCAGGTGCTTAAATCCTTCCAGATATTCGGGAATCCTATGCAGCGAACCAAACCGAGCGACACCAAAAACGGGCGCGGAATAACAGATCGGCGGGTGGTTTTCCCTGTGATCATTATTGTGCTACAAGTAATCGCCGCGATCTTTTTCGTTGTCGATAGTGTCGAAGATCAAGTTACCGAAGCCCAGCAAGGTTTCAGTTTTGACGCAGCGATGGAATGTTTCATTGCCTTGGCTCTTCTCGGCGGCATCATCCTGAGTTCGCGCTACGCACTGCGTATGAAGCAGGAGCTACGTTGGAAAGACCAAGCGCTGGCTAGTGCGAGAGGCGCACTCGCCGGGCATATTGCTCTGCGATTTCAGGAATGGGGGCTGACGCCGGGCGAAGGCGAAGTCGCATTGTTTGCGCTGAAAGGCTGCGATATAACCGAGATAGCCAAGTTGCGCCGTGCCGCCGCCGGAACCGTGCGGTCGCAATTGAGCCAAGTTTATACCAAAGCCGGGGTTACCAGCCAGGCAATGCTGGTTTCGCTTTTCATCGACGACCTGCTAGACACCGACCCTGCTAAAGTGGAATGAATCGCGTCAACGTCGGGAACCGGTGTAAAAACGGTTACCGCGTGCTTCCAGCCGCGCGGCTGTTCTAGTGGCCAGTAGCGACCGGTTCCGATCCCAACGTGGCAGGGTAATGGAGCGGTAAGGGGAACCGAAGACACCTTACAATATACTCATGTTTAACAAT
>JANLRW010000098.1:0-4117 GCA_031361925.1 Sphingomonadales bacterium | reverse complement strand
ACCGCAGGTGGTGGCGCGCGCAAAGACGGTGTTGGAAAAACTCGAAAAAGGCCGCGCGGAAACCGGCGGGCTGGCGGCTGGGCTCGGCGACCTGCCCCTCTTCAGCGCCGCGCTCGATGCCGCCGAGGCAAAGGTCGATGCGTTGCGCGAGAAATTGATAGGTCTGGATATTGACGCGCTAAGCCCGAGGCAGGCGTTGGACTTGCTCTATGACCTGAAGCGGGCTGCAGGCGAAGAGTAAATTTGGTCTCACACAAAGACATGAAGTCGCGAAGAAGAGAGCTTTCCTTTGTGCCTTCGTGTCTTTGTGTGAGATTTTAGTGGTGAAAGTTTACGCTAGGGACAGAAACAGCCCAGCCAATGCAGCGCTCATCAAATTGGAGAGCGAACCCGCTACCAATGCCTTCAGCCCCAGCTTGGCGATCTTCGGGCGCTGGTTCGGCGCGAGGCCGCCGGTTACTGCCATCTGGATTGCAATCGACGAGAAATTGGCAAAACCGCACAGAGCAAAGGTGACGATGCCGACTGTTGGAGCAGACAAGCCCTTCAACGCGCCGAGGTCGATGAAGGCGACAAATTCGTTGAGCACGATCTTAGTGCCGAATAACCCGCCTGCCTGCAACGCCTCGTTCCACGGCACACCGAGCAGAAACATGATCGGTGCAAAAATATAGCCGACCAGTTTCTGAAAGCTGAGGGTGTTTAACCACTCTGCGGCATCGGGAGAAAGTGCGATGCCCCATTTCAGGCTCGCATAGGAAATCCCGTCGCCGATGCCGCCCAACAGTCCGTTGGCCATCGCCACCAGCGCCACGAATGCAAGCACCATCGCGCCGACGGCGACCGCAAGCTTTACCCCGGTTTGCGCACCTTGGGCGGCAGCCATGATGATATTGGCGGGCTTTTCCTCGTCATCATCAGCAACGATGATAGGCTCGTCATCGGGATGCGGGTTGGTCAGCGTCGGGTCACCTTCGCCCACAGGCATGGGAGGAACGTCGGGCATCATCAACTTGGCCATCAAGATGCCGCCAGGTGCCGACATGAACGCGGCGGCCAAGAGGTAATCGATGCGGATGCCCATCGAGGCATAAGCAGCAAGGATCGTTCCTGCAACGCCCGCCATGCCGACGGTCATTACGCAGAATAATTGCTCGGGCTTGAGTCCTGCAAGATAGGGGCGGATAACCAATGGCGATTCGGACTGGCCGACGAAGATATTGGCCGCCGCGCAAAGGCTTTCAACCTTGGAAATACCGGTGACTTTCTGCAAACCCCCGCCAATCCAGCGGATGACATATTGCATGAGGCCCAGATAATAGAGGATCGAAATGAGCGACGCGAAGAAGATGATCACAGGGAGCGCTGCAATCGCGAAACTGGTGCCGCCAATTTCGGGCGAGGCGAGCGGGCCGAAGATGAAATTGGTTCCAGCTTGCGCGTAGCCGAGCAGGTTCGAAACACCGCCCGACATCACTTGCAGGACGGTTTTGCCCCACGGCACGTAAAGCACCAAAGCGGCAAGGCTGGCCTGTAATGCAAATGCTGCGCCGACCACGCGGAATTTTATCGCGCGGCGGTTCGATGAGAGCAAAACCGCAATCGCTAAAATTACAGCCATGCCCGCAAGGCTCATCAGAATCTGCATATATGCTCCCCGTCCCGGCTTTTGGCCCGATTGTGCGCGAAGGTCTAGCGGCATCGTTGGTCTTGCGCGAGAGAAAATAGCCGCTAGTCATTCCCCATGATTGACCAGACACAAACCAGCACTTCGCTTAGTGCCATTCCGCGCTCGCTTTTTGTTTTTGCCATATTTTACGGCGGCATGGTTCCGCTTGGCGGGTTTTTGGGGGCAAAGCAGGTCGCGATGGGACCGCTGGCGGTCGAGGCCGGGATTTTCCCCTTCCTGACGCTGATTGCGGTATCGAGCGCCATTGCCGAACTACACGGGCGCGCGGTTGCCGACCGGTTGGTGCGCTATGGCTTTGTCCCGCTTTTCATCGCGATATTGCTGTCCTATTTCGTGCTACAATTGCCAACCGATGCAGGCATGTATGAGCCTGCTAAAGAGGCGTTCCCGATTATTGTTGGCCAAAGCGGACGGATGATGGCTGCCGGGATCTTGGCTTACGGCGTGTCTGTGTCGCTCAATGTCTGGCTGTTTGCGCGGATGAAAGGCACATCCGGTCGCTTTTTGGCATTGCGTGGTTTTGCCGCTGCAGCATTGTCGCAGATTGTTGACACGCTGATTTTTATCACCGTGTCATTTTACGGCGTGCGCCCGATTGCCGACCTAATGCTCGGCCAAATGATCGCCAAGATCGTGCTCTCCGCAGTAATGGTGCCATTAGTGATTGCACTTGTTGTTCGCATTGGCCGCAAATTGGATGAGGCACCGGCGGCATGACCATCGACCCAATCAATCTTGCAAAAGCTGAAACGCTGACCGAGGCGCTGCCGTATTTACAGCGTTATGCGGGCAAGACTTTTGTCGTCAAATATGGCGGTCATGCGATGGGTGACGCGGCGCTGGCGCAGGATTTTGCCGCTGACATCGTGTTGCTCAAAGCGGTTGGTATCAATCCCGTTGTCGTCCACGGTGGCGGCCCGCAAATTGGCGCAATGCTCAAAAAACTTGGCGTCGAGAGCGAATTTGTCGACGGGCTTCGCGTAACCGATGCCGAAACCGCGAAAGTAGCGGAAATGGTGCTGTCGGGCGCGATTAACAAGGAATTGGTCGGCTGGATTAACGCGGCGGGCGGCAAGGCGCTCGGCATTTCGGGCAAAGACGGCGACTTTGTCCGTGCGACCAAGGTCCAGCGCACGCAGAAAGATCCCGACAGCAACATCGAACGCAGCATCGATCTTGGCTTTGTCGGCGAACCACAGCATGTTGATCGCAGCGTCATCGACACGATCAGCGGCGCAGGCATGATACCCGTTATCGCGCCGATTGGCGTCGGCGACGATGGCCACACCTATAATATCAATGCGGACACGATGGCGGGCGCGATTGCCGGCGCGCTGGGCGCATCGCGGCTGTTCTTGCTGACCGATGTAGCGGGTGTGCTCGACAAATCTGGGCAGCTTTTGACCGACCTCGATCCAATGGCGATTGCTGCGTTACAGAGCGACGGCACGATCAGCGGAGGGATGATCCCAAAGATTGAAACCTGCGTGGCGGCGGTCGGCGCAGGGGTCGATGCCGCAGTCATTCTCGACGGGCGCGTTGCCCATGCAATGCTTATAGAAATGTTCACCGACCAAGGCGCAGGCACACTGATTCATGCGTAGGTTTTGACCCTTTACTGTTTTATGTTGTTGATACAGCGGCACGGCTCGTTTAATCGGGCCGCACGTCGTTAAACGGAGAATCTCATGCTACTCGCAATTGTTTCCATCGTCGGTTACCTGATGACCATCCTCTCGACTGTGGTCATCGTCCAGTTCATCCTGAGCCTGCTGATCGCGTTCAACGTCGTCAGCCTGTCGAACAACATTGTCGCGTCGATTTGGCAATCGCTCAACATGATCCTTGACCCGTTTTTGAAGCCGATCCGCAAGATCATGCCCGACACCGGGATGATCGATTTTTCGCCGATGGTGCTGCTAATTGGTTTACGGATATTGCAGATGTTGCTTATCGGCCTAGCCAATGACCTCGCCTCGGGCGGTTTGTGAGCGCTGGAAACATCATCGACGGAAAGGCCTTTGCGGCCAATCTGCGCCAGCGCGTTGCGGCAACGGTCCCGGCGTTTGAAGCCGCGAAAGGTCGCGTTCCAGGGCTTGCCGTGGTTCTCGTTGGCAGCGATGCCGCAAGCCAAGTCTATGTCGGTTCAAAGAAGAAGGCGACGGTCGACGCCGGCATGACAAGCTTTGAGCATCTATTGTCTGCCGATACTGCGCAGGCTGACCTGATTGCATTAGTCCAACACCTCAATGCTGATGAAACCGTCGATGGCATCTTGGTCCAGTTGCCGCTCCCGGCTCACATCGACGACAAAGCGGTGATCGCCGCGATTGATCCGGCCAAAGATGTTGACGGCTTCCACGTGGTCAACGCGGGCAAGCTCGCGGTTGGCGAAGACGCGCTGGTGCCGTGTACGCCGCTTGGATG
>JANLRW010000080.1:0-4577 GCA_031361925.1 Sphingomonadales bacterium | reverse complement strand
CTGCTGCTATCAAAGTGGAGATGGGCATGCCGAATCCTGAAGCCAAACCGAAGCTCGCGCTTATTGCGGGTCCGACCGCCAGCGGCAAGACCGCATTGGCGCTGCATCTAGCGAAATCACGCAATGCCGTGATTATCAACGCCGACAGCGCGCAAGTTTATTCCGATTTGCCGGTGTTGAGCGCGCAGCCAACGCCCGAGGAGCAAGCCAGCGTGCCGCATCGGCTGTTTGGCTATCTTGACGGCACGACGGCATGTTCAGCGGCACGCTGGGCGGCGGATGCGAAACTTGCGATTGCGGCCGCCCATGCTGATGGAAGGTTACCCGTGCTGGTCGGCGGCACAGGGCTTTATGTGCGGACGTTGCTCGACGGGATTGCGCCGATTCCCGAAACTGACCCGGATCTGCGCGCCGAAATTCGTTCGCTGCCGGTAACGGTCGCTTATGCGCGCTTGCAAACTGCGGACGCCGATATGGCTGCCGCGCTGGCACCAACCGATAGCAGCCGCATCGCCCGTGCACTTGAGGTCATTGAGAGCACGGGGCGCAGCATCGCCGAGTGGCGCATGGTGAAAGTCGCGGGCATAGCGGGCGATGTCGACCTGCTCCCGCTCGTTCTACTCCCGCCGCGAGACTGGCTTTACGCGCGCTGTGACGCCCGCTTCGATGCGATGATGGTTAGCGGCGCAGTCGAAGAGGTGGCGGCGCTGTTAGCGCGTGGGCTTTCCGCCGATGCACCCATCATGCGCGCCATCGGCGTTCCCGAGATTTCAGCGATGCTTTCCGGCGCGATCAGCCGCGAAGAGGCCGTCACCCTCGGCAAAATCGCCACCCGCCAATATGCCAAACGGCAGTTCACGTGGTTCCGCAACCAGTCATCCGCCGATTGGCTACGCTGGGAGAAAGAGATAAATGACTCAAATATGCCTGAATTTGAAACTATATTTCAATCTTTGTAGTTGACATGGCATTTTCTAACTTCTAGCTAGCCCGCTCTTGCGAACCCTGCTGCGCTGCAACATAGGGGCGCGATCAAATTATTGAGGACAGAACAGTGCCCGAAAAGTCTGGCGCAGAGATATTGATAGACTGCCTGATCGAGCAAGGCGTGGATACCGTATTCGGCTATCCGGGCGGCGCGGTGCTGCCCATTTATGACGCGCTGTTTCAGCAAAAGAAAATCAAGCATGTCCTTGTCCGGCATGAGGCGGGAGCAGCCCACGCTGCCGAGGGCTATGCGCGTTCCACCGGCAAGCCCGGTGTCGTCCTGGTCACATCCGGTCCCGGTGCGACCAATGCCGTCACCGGCATTGCCGATGCGTTTCTTGACTCGATTCCACTGGTGGTTTTGACAGGCCAAGTCGCAACCACATTGATCGGCACCGATGCCTTTCAGGAAGCCGATACGGTCGGCATTACGCGCCATTGCTCGAAGCATAATTATCTGGTCAAAGACCCCGCCGATCTCGCCGCGACGGTGCGTGAAGCGTTCACCATCGCCACAAAAGGACGCCCCGGTCCAGTGGTCATCGACATTCCGAAAAACGTCCAGGTCGCGACCGCGCCAACCGACATTAAGAGCAACGCGGCAACCCGCTTTCATCCGCCGGGCGAGGCCGATTTTGCGTCGGTCAACAAAGTGGTTGAGCTGCTCGCCAATGCTAAGGCGCCAATTCTCTATACCGGTGGCGGTATTATCAACTCTGGACCCGATGCCAGCGCGGCTTTGCGCGAACTCGCACAGCTCAGCGGCGCGCCGGTGACATCAACGCTGATGGGTCTGGGTGCCTACCCCGCGTCGGGCGACGCATGGCTTGGGATGCTGGGCATGCACGGCACGTATGAAGCCAATATGGCGATGAACCAGTGCGACGTCATGCTGTGTCTCGGAGCACGTTTCGATGACCGTATAACAGGCCGCCTCGATGCATTCTCCCCTGACAGCATCAAGGTGCACATCGATATCGACCGCAGCTCTATAAACAAAACCGTCCGCGTCGACCTTCCCGTCGTTGCCGATGCTGGCACCGCAATCCGTCAGATGATCGACGTGTGGAAAGGCCGCAAGGTCAAGCCGCAGCCGCTGACCGAATGGTGGGCGAAGATCAAGGGCTGGCGGGCGGTTGAATGCCTCAATTACCCGGCTAACGACGAAGAAATAATGCCGCAGTTTGCCATTGAGCGACTGTACGCAGCGACCAAAGACCGCAGCCCGATCATCACCACAGAGGTCGGCCAGCACCAGATGTGGGCCGCCCAGCATTTCCATTTCGAAGGCCCGAACAAATGGCTGACCAGCGGTGGGCTTGGTACGATGGGTTACGGGATGCCCGCCGCGATCGGTGCGCAGATGGGCAATCCGGACGCACTCGTCATCGACATCGCGGGTGAAGCATCGATCCAGATGAACATTCAGGAAATGGGCACCGCAACGCAATACCGCCTGCCCATCAAGGTCTTCATCCTCAACAACGAATGGATGGGCATGGTCCGCCAGTGGCAGGAACTGACCTATGAAAGCCGCTATTCAGAAAGCTATTCGGACAGCTTGCCCGACTTTGTTGCGCTCGCCGAGGCTTACGGCTGGAAGGGCATAAGGTGCGAAGACCCCGCTAAACTCGATGCGGCGATTGCCGAAATGCTGGCTTATAACGGCCCAGTCATGTTCGACTGCCGCGTGTCCAAAAAGGCCAACTGTTTCCCGATGATCCCGTCCGGTGCCGCGCATACGGAAATGATACTACACTCGGACCAGGTTTCAGGCACGATGGATGACGAAGCAAAGGCGTTAGTGTAATGCGCATCAAGGAAGAAACTGGCGAACGGCATGTCCTGACGCTAACCGTCGATAACGAGGCCGGAACACTGGCCCGGATCGCGGGGATGTTCACCTCGCGCGGATATAACATCGACAGCCTGACGGTGGCTGATATCAGCGAAGACCATGCTACCAGCCGGATAACTATTGTCACCAAAGGTCCGCCGCCGGTCATCGACCAGATCATCGCGCAGTGCGAACGCTTGGTGCCGGTGCACAAGGTGACCGACCTCACCGAAGCAGGCCCGCATGTCGAACGCGAGCTCGCTTTGGTCAAGGTTAGCGGCACCGGCGACCAGCGCGTCGAGGCAATGCGCCTCGCCGATATCTACCGCGCCCGCGTGATCGACGCGACCGTCAACAGCTTCATTTTCGAGATCACCGGTGGCCCGGACAAGATCGACACCTTCGTCACATTGATGCGCGAAGTGGGGCTGGTCGAGGTTGGCCGAACCGGAATTGTCGGCCTGATGCGCGGTCGCGAAGCAAGTTAAAACATCTAAGTTAAAACATCAGGGAAAGCGAATATCATGAAGGTTTATTACGACGCCGATTGCGATCTCGGTCTGATCAAGGACAAGAAGGTCGCGATTGTCGGCTATGGCAGCCAGGGTCATGCCCATGCCCAGAATTTGCGCGACAGCGGCGTGGCTGACGTCGCCATCGCCCTGCGCGCGGGTTCGGCGACTGCGAAGAAGGCGGAGGCCGCTGGCTTCAAGGTTATGGCCAATGCCGACGCAGCGGCTTGGGCTGACATTCTCATGATCCTCGCTCCGGACGAACATCAGGCGGCGATCTACGCCGATGATCTTCACGCCAATATGAAGCCCGGCGCCGCGCTGGCATTCGCCCACGGCCTCAACGTGCATTTTGGCTTGATCGAGCCACGCAGCGACGTCGACGTCATCATGATCGCGCCCAAAGGCCCGGGCCATACGGTGCGCAGCGAATATCAAAAGGGCGGCGGCGTGCCCTGCCTGATCGCTATTGCGCAGAACGCCAGCGGCAACGCGCATGACATTGCCTTGGCCTATGCCAGCGGCGTTGGCGGCGGGCGCAGCGGCATCATCGACACCAACTTCCGCGAGGAATGCGAAACCGACCTGTTCGGCGAGCAGGCCGTTCTCTGCGGCGGTATCACCCACCTGATCCAAGCCGGTTTCGAAACGCTGACCGAGGCAGGTTATGCCCCGGAAATGGCCTATTTCGAATGCCTGCATGAAACGAAGCTGATCGTCGACCTGCTGTATGAAGGCGGTATCGCCAATATGCGCTATTCGATTTCGAACACCGCAGAATATGGCGACATCACTACCGGACCGCGGATTATCACCAACGAGACCAAGGCGGAAATGAAGCGCGTTCTGGCCGACATCCAGTCGGGGCGGTTTGTCAAAAACTTCGTCCTCGATAACCGCGCTGGTCAGCCCGAGCTGAAGGCCGCGCGAAAGGCCGCCGCCGCGCATCCCATCGAGGCGACCGGCGCCAAGCTGCGCGCGATGATGCCGTGGATCGCCAAGAACAAGCTGGTTGATCAGGCGAAGAACTGAACCAACACGGCGCTTGACAGTTAGAGGGGAGGCATCGACATTGTTGCCTCCTCTTTTTCATGTCTGGAGCATCCCCCAAATGCCTAAAATGCGTAAAATCTTGTTAGCCCTTCCCCTCCTCATCGCCGTCCCCTTGCTCGCTCAAGGTGCGCCACAAGTCCCCGGAACGATGGACATCGCCCGCGTCACAGCCGGCACCTACGCCACCG
>JANLRW010000066.1:0-2206 GCA_031361925.1 Sphingomonadales bacterium | reverse complement strand
GGCGCGGATCATCACCACCGGTCCGGCACCGTTTTTCATCACCGCAACAACGCCGGTTTGGCCGACCTTTTCAGTGACAACAAAGCCCAGCTTTTTTGCTTCCGCCGCAAGCTTGGCGGCGGTCTTGTATTCCGCAAAGCTCAGCTCTGGATTCGCATGAAGATCGCGGTAAAGCGCCATCAGCGACGGCATATCGCGGCTTATTGCATCACGCAGCGTGTCGGCTTGGGCAGGCGTCGCCAGCGCCATTGCTGCAAGTGCAGTCGTTCCCAAAAACTGTTTCATCATCCATGCTCCCCAGCAAATTTGCGCAACGCTAACGCAGGCTCACTGCGCCGTCCATCCCCCATCGACGGAGAGATTAGCGCCAGTCATCGCGCTTGCCTCGTCACGGCACAGAAAGACCGCCAGCGCCGCCAGTTGTTCGACTTGCACAAACTGTTTTTGCGGCTGGTTGGCCAGAAGCACGTCGTTGATCACCTGATCGCGCGTTAGCCCGCGCGCTTTCATCGTGTCGGGTATCTGGTTTTCGACCAGCGACGTCCAGACATAGCCTGGGCAAATACAGTTGACCGTGATCCCCTGCGTCGCCACCTCGAGAGCAATCGTTTTTGTAAACCCTGCTAGCCCGTGTTTGGCGGCATTGTAGGCGGATTTATAGGGTGAGGCGACAAGGCTGTGCATCGAACCCGTATTGATTACCCTGCCCCAGCCCTTGGTCTTCATCCCCGGCAGCGCGGCTTTGGTGGTGTGGAATGCCGATGACAATATGATTGCAAGGATCGCGTCCCATTTATCGTCCGGGAATTCGTCGACCGGGGCAACATGTTGGATACCGGCGTTGTTGATGAGGATATCGAGACTGCCGAGGTCCCGGACGCAACCCGCCACCATATCGCGGATTTCCTCCGGCTTGGTCATGTCCGCGCCGCTATGTAACGCTCCAGCACCGCTGGCCACTTTCAACTCGGCAACATAGCTGTTGATCGCCGTCTGATCGCCAAAGCCGTTGATCATGACGCTCGCGCCCTCGGCGGCGAGCGCACGCGCATAGCCCAGACCGATGCCCGATGTGGAGCCAGTGATAAGGGCTGTCTTGCCTTTGAGGAACATGGGGGATTGCCTTTGCGTTATGAACTGACTTTACTTGCGCTTTCGGTCGCTAACCGCAATGCTGACGTACGGCAATAAGGGAGAATCGCATGCGCCTCGACGATCTAGACCCAAGCGGCAATGTTAGCGACCAAGGCTCGGGTGGCGGCAGTCTTGGTGCCGGCGGCGGAGGCGGAATGATCGGGTTGCTGTTTGGATTGCTACCGATGTTGCTGGGGCGAAAGCTGGGTTGCGGCACTCTGGCGCTCATCGCGGTGGCAGGCTATTTTGTGATGTCGAGCGGGATGCTTAATCTGGGTGGATCGGGCGTGGCACCGGAAGCTGGCCAACAGTCCGCGTCGGGCAATGTCGCTTGCGATACGCAGGAGGAACTGTTCGCCTGTCGCGTGCTAAAATCCACCGAGGACACATGGACCCCGCTTATCCGTAATTACAAGCCTGCCACGCTCAACTTTTATCAAAGCGGCGGCCAATCGGGTTGCGGCGCGGCGCAATCTGCGATGGGGCCATTTTACTGCCCATCAGATCAGGGTATTTATCTCGACACCAGCTTCTTCAAGCAAATGCAGCAACAAATGGGGGCCGGTGGTGATTTTGCTTATGCCTATGTCATTGCTCACGAGGTGGGCCATCATGTCCAAAACCTAGCGGGAATTGCGGACCAGGTCCGTACGTTGCAGGCGCGGTCAAGCCAGAGCGATGGCAACCGACTTCAGGTTGGCATGGAATTACAGGCCGATTGTTTTGCGGGCGTGTGGGCAGGTATTAACGCAAGCCGCATCGAACCCGGCGATATCGAGGAAGGCATGCGCGCTGCAAACGCTATCGGTGACGACAAGCTGATGGCAGATGCGGGACGCGCGCCGGTTGAAAGCATGTTCACTCACGGCACGTCGGAGCAGCGCATGGAAGCCTTGCAACGCGGCATCCAGAGCAAGAACCCTAATTCGTGCAATTATCTCCAGGGTGTGCAGTAGGCGGCCGATGCGGCTAAACGATTGTCATAATGTCGAAGATTTTCGGTTACTAGCCAAAGCGCGGCTGCCGTCGCCGATATTCAATTATATCGACGGCGCGGCGGATGATGAACGAA
>JANLRW010000060.1:0-1984 GCA_031361925.1 Sphingomonadales bacterium | reverse complement strand
AACAGCGAATCCTTTGAATCGAAATAGGTGTAGAAGCTGCCCAGCGCGACTCCGGCGCGCTGCGTGATGCTCACCACCGAGCTTTCGTGAAAGCCTTTCTCGCCAAATTCAGCGGCAGCGGCGTCGAGCAACAGGCGCAAGGTTTTGCGCCCGCGTTCGGTGCGCGGCGTTTTGGCTTCGGGAGTCATTGTTGCAGATATGCCACGCCCTGTGGTCATTCTCCAGCATCCTCTTAACTAAAGTTGAAACATGGTTCAACTTTCACTATAGCGAAATTCAAGAACGGGTAAAGGCCCGTCATTTTTGCAGGAGAGCGACCAATGAAATCCCCCTATATCAGTATTTTCCGTGGCCTATTGCTGGCGAGCATCGCCGCGACTGGCATCACAATCGCCGTGCCCGCAACGGCACAGGATGAAGCTGCCGAAACCGCCGATGACGATGCCATTGTTGTTACTGCGCGCCGCCGCGAAGAAAATCTGCTCGACGTGCCGATCGCGGTCAGCGCCTTTTCCGGCGAAGCCCTCGAAATGCGCGGTGCGCTCGATCTTACCGATATCGGCAATATCACGCCAAACACCACGCTCGAAACATCGCGTGGCAGCAACTCGACATTGTCCGCCTTCATCCGCGGCATCGGGCAACAGGATCCGGTTTCGGGCTTTGAGCCAGGCGTTGGCATCTATCTCGACGATGTCTACCTGAACCGCCCGCAGGCGGCGGTGCTCGATATTTACGACGTCGAACGCATCGAAGTGCTGCGCGGCCCGCAAGGCACGCTGTATGGCCGCAATACCATCGGCGGTGCGGTCAAATATGTCACCAAGCGGCTGCCGCAGGAAGTGTCGGTCAAACTTCGCGGCACGTACGGCACTTATGATCAGGCGGAGGGCGTTATCACCGCGTCCGCTCCAATCGGTGAGATCGTCCGCGTCGGCGGCAGCGTCGCACGTTTGTCGCGCGGCGGCTTTGGCGACAATTTGACCACCGGATTGGAAAACTACAACAAGGACGTCTGGGCCGCGCGCGGGACCGTCGAACTCGGCGGTTACGGCCAGCCAGTCTCAATCCGCATCAGCGGTGATTACAGCCGCGACAAGAGCGACCCGCGCGGCGGCCACCGGCTGATCCCGGGACTGCAATCGGGCGCTCCGGTGTTGAAGAATGTCTTTGATACCCGCGGCGGCCTTGTCGATCCGAAACAGGATATCGAAGCTTACGGCCTTGCGATGAACATGGCGGTCGATTTGTCGGACAGCCTGACGCTTCGCTCGATCAGCGCCTGGCGCAAGGATAGCACTTTTACGCCTATTGATTTCGATGCGCTGCCGGCAGTCGATGTTGATGTTCCCGGCGGCTATTTCAACGAACAGATCAGCCAGGAGGTCCAGCTTCTCGTCGATGCCGGACCACTCAATGGCATGATCGGTGCTTACTATCTCGATGCCACCGCCGACACGTTGTTCGACGTGCGCTTGTTCACCACGCTGAACGGATTGACCGCCTTCACCAAGGCGGCGGTCGATACCGAAACCTACGCGGTGTTCGGTGATTTCACCTATGACTTCTCCGACCAGTTTAGCATATCGGTCGGCGGTCGTTACACGTGGGATGAACGCACCGCGAATATCCTGCGGCAGAATTATCTTGGCGGCGGCTCGCCTTTCTTCGGCGGTGCGGGCGTGGCATTCGGCGCGGCCAGCACCAACTTCAGCGGCAAACGCAGCTTCAAGAAATTCACACCCCGCGCTTCGATCAGCTTCAAGCCAACACCTGACCACAATATCTATGCCAGCTATAGCAAAGGCTTTAAGGGCGGCGGTTTTGACCCGCGCGGTGTCGGTGCCAATGCGCCCGACCTCAACGGTAACGGCATTCGCGGCGAAAATGACGAGGTTGCGGCGTTCCTCAGCTTCCGTCCGGAAAATGTCACCAGCTATGAAGTCGGCTATAAGGCTAATTTGTTCGATGGCGGCCTGACTTT
>JANLRW010000433.1:0-2189 GCA_031361925.1 Sphingomonadales bacterium | reverse complement strand
TGGCGCTCGACGAAGGCATCGGCGTTTGCGGCAAGGCGGGGCAGAGCGTGCCCGCGGGCGTGGGGCAGCCAACGACATTGGTCAGCGCGCTGACCGTCGGCGGCACGGCGGGGTGACGGACGAAGAAGACGAGATCGAAGGCGCCGCGCTGCCCGACGACTGGGCGCCGCAGCTGCTGACATTCTGGTTCGACGGGCATGGCGATTCCGACTGGTTCGGCGGTGGGCCGGAATTCGATGCCAAGGTAACCGAGCGCTTTGCCGGATGGCGCGACGCGCTGCGCAGCCAGCCGATCGAAGCATTTACGGCGCATGCCGATACCGCGCTCGCTGGCATCATCCTGTTCGACCAGGTTCCGCGCAACGCCTTTCGCGGGCATGCAGAGGCCTTTGCCACCGACCATATCGCGCTCAGTATCGCGCGCCATGCGGTCGAACAGGGTCTTGATGCAGGGCTTGCCAAAGATCAGCGCCTGTTCCTCTATCTGCCGTTCGAACATAGCGAAAACCTCGATGATCAGCGCGAATCGGTGCGGCTGATCGGTAGCCTTGGCGACCAGCGCCTCCTCCAATTCGCGCGTGATCATCAGGACATTATCGAGCGCTTCGGACGCTTCCCGCACCGCAACGCCTTGCTTGGACGTGCTGACCGCGAAGGCGAGGCCGAGGCGGTGGCGGACGGGCATAAATGGTAAGGACTTGAGTCTTATGCCGATGGGCATATAATCCACAGCAACGGGTCGCATGTTTATTCGGGAACCCCCCGAATGCTTCAAGGAGTGAAAGCATGCGTGTTGATATTCGATTTGTCTCGCTGACCGCAATCGCGGCAGTCATCGCCAGCGTTCCTGGTTCCGCCCAGAAAACCACCGGTCCCAAAGCAACCTATGCGATGGATGTGTCGACAATGTCCGGCATGGGCATGGGTGCAATGATGGGTGGCGGTCTTGGCGCGCTGCTTGGCGGGGGCGGCGACAATTATATGCTCGATCTGCGGTTGAGTTCGGCGACGCCTGCCCCGGTCCAGCCCGAAAAAGGCGATCATTTTTTCCTGCCGTCGGCCAAAATGGGCAAATCGGTGCCGTTGCTCGGCGATACACCTGGCAAGTCCGAACCGGTGGACCGCGATTATAAGCCCGAGCAAATGGAAAAGCCAAAAGGCCGGTTGCTGATGTTCTGGGGGTGTCATGCCAATGCGCCCAAGGGCCAGCCGTTCATCCTCGACTTTGCTAAATTGCCCAATGCGAAAATGCCCGCGAACATGCCCGCCCAGATGCGAGGGATTGAGGCAGCGGCAAAGGCGCGCGACGCCAACGCCGCGTGGTGGCCCAATGCCAAAAACGGTAAACAACCAAAGTCGGGATCGTCGCTGCGCGGCGAGCACCGGATTGCCAGCGCCTTCACGCCGGAAATCAAGTTCGCGGTAGCGAATGACTATATGGCCTCATTGAACGTCAATCCTTCCGATCAAGGTGCCGCGATTATGCTCGGCTGGAACGCGGTGCCGAGCGCGACGGGTTATGTCGCTTGGGCGATGGGCGGAATGCAGGGTGCCGGGCAAGGCGGCGACATGGTGATGTGGACATCGGCGGGTAACCGCGATTCAGGCATCGGCATGGACTGGTTGTCGCCTGCCGAAGTGCAGCGGCAGATTACGGCCAAAAACGTGATGCCACCGTCGCAGACCAGCTGCGCGATACCGGCCGAAGCCAAGACGGCGGCAGGCGGGATGATGTTCGGCAGCATGAACGCCTTTGGACCCGAAGAAAATTTTTCCTTTCCGCCCAAGCCCGCCGATCCCAAAGCCGTGTGGAACATCGACTGGACCGCCAAAGTCCGGTTTCGTGCGTTCAGCAGCTTCATGACGGGTATGGGTGAAGGCGGCATGGGCGGCGGCGGCGGCGGCGGCGGTATGCCCGGACCAGCGCGCAAGCCCAAACCATGCAAAGGACCGCTCGGCATTCCGATACCCGGGACGTCGTGCTGATGGGTTTGAGGGTGGGTGACGGACAATCCCGATTGTCCGTTTGCGACGACTTTTTCGGTCATTCAATGGAACAACGAGCTTCTCCAAAAGCGGTCATGCCAACCCAATTCATGAGATCATCTTGAAGAGATTTATCATAAGACATTTGTGATGACGGAATTTCGCGACCGGTGAATTCGACATGAAGTCCTGTGCCATTTGGC
>JANLRW010000339.1:0-1611 GCA_031361925.1 Sphingomonadales bacterium | reverse complement strand
TGAAATCGGTTGATACCAACATACTCGTCCGGATTATTGCCGACAGTGATAGCAAGCAGGCTGAAACAGCACGGGCAGTCGTTTCGGCAGGTGTGATTGTGCCGCTCACGGTTCTCCTCGAAGTCGCATGGACATTGCGTTCGCGTTATAACTTTGAACGTGCGCGCCTTAATAATGCGTTGGTGGCTCTTCTAAATATTCCGGAAATACATGTCGACGACGAACC
The DNA here is from genome assembly GCA_031361925.1 of Sphingomonadales bacterium. Classification (GTDB taxonomy): domain Bacteria; phylum Pseudomonadota; class Alphaproteobacteria; order Sphingomonadales; family Sphingomonadaceae; genus Sphingorhabdus_B. Next base: position 1,385 of record JANLRW010000339.1, on the reverse strand, counting down.
AGCCATTCGCGCCGCGCTGGCATTGCATCGGGGCGGTGCCGACATCGCCGATGTACTCCACCTCGTCGCCGCGCGCGGCAGCGCGGCTATTGTGACATTCGACAAAGGCGTTCCGGGTGGGGACGCGATTGGGGTCGCAGTGGAGTTGGTTTGAACGCTCCGTAAATGGTAAATCAATCAAAAAACCACGGTAACTTAATCACAACAGCCGCCAACAAATAGGCGGCGCCAACATGCGCTAAATAGCTTGGTCGGCCCCAACGCTTCTGATGGAATAGAATGATCGCCAGCGTCAAGATTAACGGCAGGAGGGCCGTCATATGCGCGCCACCTTTCAAGCTGCCTATCACGGCGATCACGCTGGTGCGCTATCAGCACTCAACCACTAACGGTTCTTAATCAAACTGGTGCGTTCCTACGGCAAAGCCCGAAACCTTCCCTAACGTCACCATTGCCTTAATCGCGCGGTTAAGGCACGGCCATCTCATGGCCTCCAAAGCTCCCCCTGCATATGATATGTCGCTCGTCGATCACGGGTTCGAGGCCAAAGAGCTAAAAGGCCTGACCTATCCGCTCGGTGACCATGCGCCGGGATATGGCGAGATTTACCAGCTTGCGTCCGATCTCGGCTGGACGCGGATGCCGGTGCCGGGGAGCCTTTCGCACATCAACCTGTGGTTGCTGGACGATGATGCCGAGACCGCGAATGGTTATGCCATTGCCGATACCGGGTTGTTTCTGCCTGACACGGTAGAACATTGGAAATCAATGTTTGCAGGCGCGTTGGCGGAGCGGCAACTGACCCGCATTTTCGTCACACATTTTCATCCCGATCATGTCGGTTGCGCCGGTTGGCTTGCCAACAAATTCAAAGTGTCAATCTGGATGAACCGCACCGAATGGCTGCTCGCGCGGATGTTGACCAGCGATATCAAAGAGCATCCGCCCGAAGACATCCTGCGCTTGCGCAAATCATACGGCTATGACGATGAACGTCTTGAAAAAATGCGCAGCGGCGGCTGGGGCAATTTTGCCCGCGCGGTTTCGCGGTTGCCCAGCGGGCATCGCCGGCTTGATGACGGGGCGGTGGTGCGCGTGGGCAATCGTGACTGGACGATCATGACGGGCGGCGGGCATACGCCGGAACATGCGTGCATGGTCGATCATCACAATGGCGTGATTATCGCAGGCGACCAGATATTGCCGCGCATTACGTCGAACGTGTCGATTATGGATAGTGAGCCCGATGCTGACCCGCTCGCCGAATGGCTGCTCGCGCGGATGCTGACCAGCGACATCAAGGAGCATCCGCCCGAGGATATCCTGCGCCTTCGTAAATACTATGGCTATGACGAAGGGCGGCTCGAAAAGATGCGCGGCGGCGG
>JANLRW010000315.1:0-1749 GCA_031361925.1 Sphingomonadales bacterium | reverse complement strand
GGATGGGCTAGGCGCAAAGGACGAGCGTTCAAAGATGCTGCGCACGCATTGCCAGACCTCTGGCGTGTCGTTGCAAGAGCAAGACCCTTATAACAACGTCATCCGCACGACTGTCGAGGCAATGGCGGCTACCTTGGGCGGCACGCAGTCGCTACATACCAACGCGCTCGATGAAGCCATCGCGTTGCCGACCGAGTTCTCTGCCCGCATCGCGCGGAACACGCAGATCATCCTGACCGAAGAAACTGGCATTACCAAGGTCGTCGATCCTTTGGGCGGTTCTTATTATATCGAAGCCCTAACCGCCGAACTCGTCGATCAGGCTTGGAAAATCATTGGCGAGGTCGAAGAACTCGGCGGCATGACCAAAGCGGTTGCGTCCGGAATGCCCAAACGCCTGATCGAAGAAGCCGCTGCCGCGCGTCAGGCCCGCGTGGACAAGGGCGAGGATGTCATCGTTGGGGTCAACAAGTACAAGCTGGCGACCGAAGACCATCTCGACACGCTCGACATTGACAATGATGCGGTGAGGCAAGGGCAGATCGCAAGGCTCGCAACAACGCGTGCGGCGCGGGATGAGGCAGCCTGTCAGGCGGCGCTGAAGGCACTGACCGACGGCGCGAAAGGCGGCGGTAATTTACTCGCGCTCGCCGTCGATGCCGCCCGCGCTCGCGCCACACTTGGCGAAATTTCGGACGCGATGGAATTGGTGTTCGGTCGCTACGCCACCACCCCCATTCCCGTGCAGGGTATCTACGGAAGCGCGCATGAATTCGACGCAGCATGGGCGTTGGTGGTCGAAGGCGTCGATGCCGTGGGCCGCCGTCTGGGCCACAAACCGCGCGTGCTGATTGCGAAGATGGGCCAGGACGGCCATGATCGCGGTGCTAATGTGGTGGCGTCTGCGTTCAACGATATGGGCTTTGAAACGATCTCCGGCCCGTTATTTCAGACGCCGGAAGAAGCACTCGCATTGGCGCTCGAAAAAGACGTCGATGCCATCGGCGCGTCGAGCCTCGCAGCGGGCCATAAAACTAACATCCCCGAACTCATCCGCCTGCTCCGCGAAGCTGGCCGCCCAGACATCAAGGTATTCGCAGGCGGCGTGATCCCGCCGCAGGACTATGAATTCCTGCGCAACGCCGGAGTCGTGGGCATCTACGGCCCCGGCAGCAACATTGTGGAGTGCGCGGCGGACATTTTGACTTTACTCGGCCACAATATGCCGCCGTTGAGGGAATGATAATGCACAGTCATTGGCGCGCCGCCGCATTTCTTTGTCTGATTGGATGCTCATCGAGCGATATGGTTATCGCGACCGAGCCTGATCGCGCTGTCAGTCAGGCCGCAAAAGATGATTGCCAAGCTATGGGCTATGAATCTGTGCGAAGAAATTGCGAAATCGAATTTATGGAGCAACCTCGCATATTGCGGATGGATAGTCGGATGAGGGAACTTCTGGATTCGCTGCAAGCCAAAATGCGCTCGGCGGATGCGGTATGGAGTAAGGGTCCGATCAACGATGGCGAGCCAAAATATGTTGACACGTTCAATGCAGCGCAGAAGGCTTGGGAGGAATATGCAGAGCAAACTTGCTTATTAGAAAGCTTCACATTGCGCGGGGGTAGCGATCAGTCGCACCATCATTGGGAATGCAATGCCAAAATGAAGGAAGCTCGCATCGTTCAATTGGAAACGTGGGAAAGGGAATTTTAATATGGGCCAACCCCGCACCGACTGGACCCGCGA
>JANLRW010000304.1:0-2896 GCA_031361925.1 Sphingomonadales bacterium | reverse complement strand
CCGAAGAGATCGAAGCTAGCGGCGCGCCGGTAGCGATGATGGCCCAGAACCGCGAACGGTTGGTGGCACATGTGCTCGGCGAGCGCCGCGCCGATGTGATGGCGGCGCGCGAGCGGCTCGTGGACCGTCTGAAAAGGGCGGTTGCATAAAAAGTGCTACGGCGGCATGGCGACATCCAACTTTCAGCATCGTCATGCTGCACCTGTTTCAGCATCCATTTCTCCGCCACGACGGCGGTTTGAGAGGCACGATGGACCCCGAAACAAGTTCAGGGTGACGATTTGGTCGACGGTGAGGTTGGATGTTAGTTGCCCTGTTACCCGGAGACGGGATCGGTCCCGAAGTGATTGCGGAAGCGCGCCGCGTGCTGGATGCGCTGGCGATTGAAGGGCTGACCTTTGATGAGGCTCCTGTCGGCGGTGCAGCGTATAAGGCTACCGGCCATCCGCTGCCGCCAGCAACGCTCGAATTGGCCAAGCGCGCCGATGCAATCTTGTTCGGCGCGGTGGGTGATCCCGAGTGCGATGATCTTGATCGCCATTTGCGACCCGAACAGGCGATCCTCGGCCTGCGTAAGGAACTGTCGCTCTTTGCCAATCTCCGCCCTGCAAAGCTTTTTCCAGAACTGACCGACGCCAGCGCCCTCCGCCCCGAAGTCGCTTCGCAAATCGACATGGTCATCGTTCGCGAACTCAACGGAGACGTCTATTTCGGCGAAAAGGGGATGCGTACCACCGCCGATGGCAAACGCGAAGGCTATGACATCATGTCCTATAATGAGGACGAGGTCCGCCGCATCGCTCGCGTCGGCTTTGAAACCGCAATGGCGCGGGGCAAAAAGCTGTGCTCGGTTGATAAGGCCAATGTCCTCGAAACCTCTCAACTGTGGCGCGATGTGGTGATCGAAACCCATACCGAATATCTACAAGTCGAACTCACCCACATGTATGTAGACAATTGCGCGATGCAGTTGGTGCGCAACCCCGGCCAGTTTGACGTGATCGTAACCGGCAATCTGTTCGGCGATATCCTTTCTGATCAAGCGAGCATGTGTGCAGGCTCAATCGGGATGCTGCCGAGCGCATCGCTCGATAGCAACCAGAAGGGGCTGTATGAACCCATCCATGGCAGCGCGCCCGATATTGCGGGGCAGGGTAAGGCGAACCCCTTAGCGACGATATTGTCTGCTGCAATGATGCTGCGATATTCGCTGGACCTGCCGGAAACCGCCGACCGGATCGAGACCGCCGTGGCAAAAGCACTTGAGGGCGGGGCACGGTCACCCGACCTCGGCGGCCAGATGTCCACCAGCGAAATGGGCGATGCCGTTCTTGCTGCCTTGACCTGAGCCTCCCACTCCCCGAAAAGCTATCCATGAAGAAAACTACCGGCCAGAATCGCGAAATAACTCGGCATTGGCGACCTGCCACGCAAGCGGTGCGCGGGGGCACATGGCGTAGCGAACATGGTGAGACCTCTGAGGCGTTGTTCTTGTCGTCGGGCTTCACATATGACGATGCCGAAACGGTCGCCGCGCGCTTTGCGGGCGAAGCCGAAGGCATGACCTATTCGCGGCTGCAGAACCCGACTGTGCAGATGCTTGAAGAACGCATTGCGCTGATGGAGGGGGCCGAGGCCTGCCGCGCACAGGCGACGGGTATGGCAGCGATGACGACGGCTTTGCTTTGCCAATTGTCGCAGGGTGACCACGTCGTCGCAGCGCGCGCCGCGTTCGGGTCGTGCCGCTGGTTAACCGACAATCTGCTGCCCAAATGGGGTATCACGACGACCACCATCGACAGCCGCAACAATGACGAATGGTTGGCGGCAATCCAGCCCAACACGAAGGTGTTTTTCTTCGAAACTCCCGCTAACCCGACGATGGATATCGTTGACATGGCCTATGTTTGCGGGCTGGCGAAGCAGCACGGCATTACCACTGTGGTCGATAATGCCTTTGCCACCAGCGTTCTGCAACGGCCGATGGATTCTGGCGCCGATGTCGTTGCCTATAGCGCGACCAAGCTAATGGACGGGCAGGGACGCGTTCTCGCCGGCGCGGTTTGCGGATCACAGCAGTGGATCGACGACGTGCTTTTGCCGTTCCAGCGCAATACTGGGCCGAACCTTTCGCCGTTTAACGCATGGGTGGTGCACAAAGGTCTGGAAACGCTCGAACTGCGCGCCATGAGGCAATCAGAAAATGCGCTGGCGGTCGGCAAGTTTTTGGAAAAGCGCGTGCCGGTGATGTTGCATCCTGGCCTGTCGAGCCACCCACAACATAATCTGGCAATGGCGCAAATGAAGGCGTGCGGGCCGATCTTTGCGTTTGAACTGGATGGCGGGCGCGCGCAAGCACACGGCTTGCTTAACGCGCTGGAACTCATTGATATATCGAATAATATCGGTGATGCTCGCAGCCTCATGTGCCATCCCGCTTCATCGACACACCACGGCATGGGGCCAGAGGGCCGCGAGGCGATGGGGGTGAGCGAGGGGCTGATACGGATAAATGTTGGTCTGGAAGACCCTGCAGATTTGATGGAAGATCTCGATTCTGCGCTTAAGGTGGTCGGACTATGATTCTCGATGCATTCTTCACTGCCAGCGCGACCAGCCACAACGTCACGGTCCGCGTTGCGCCGAACTTCCTCCCCGAACAATCATCGGCGGATCAAGATCGCTGGTTCTGGTCCTATCATATTCGGATCGAGAACCATGGTGACGATCCAGTGCAGTTGCTCACGCGGCATTGGCGGATTACCGACGGACGCGGGATGGTCAATCATGTCGATGGCGACGGTGTGGTTGGGGAGCAGCCTCTGCTTTACCACGGCGATAGCCATGATTATGTCTCCGGCTGCCCGCTGACCACGCCGAGCGGGATGATGGAGGG
>JANLRW010000244.1:0-16892 GCA_031361925.1 Sphingomonadales bacterium | reverse complement strand
GTGGCGTTGATGATCGCGCTCCCATTACTGGTCGCACCTTTCCGGGCGCTGATCGGTTACCGGTCGGACACACACCGCTCGGTGCTGGGCTGGCGGCGGGTGCCATATATCTGGTTTGGCACTCTGGTCCAGTTTGGCGGGCTAGCAATCATGCCTTTCGCGCTCATCCTGATCACGCGCGCCGATACATTTGCGCTGGGCGTCGGCGCGTCCTGCCTTGCGTTTCTGCTCACCGGTGCCGGAATGCACGTCACGCAAACGGCTGGCCTCGCCCTCGCGACAGACCTTGCGTCCGATGATAAGCGCCCGCGCGTTGTCGCTTTGCTCTATGTTATGCTGCTTGCCGGGATGATGGTGGCAGCGTTTACCATCGGCAATCTACTGCTTGATTTTACTGCGACCAAGCTCGTCCAGATCGTCCAAGGTGCCGCCGCGCTGACGATGGGCCTGAATATAATAGCGCTGTGGAAGCAGGAACCCCGTAATCGCGCGCTTACCACATCGACCACGCCTGACCCTTCCTTCGCCGTGATCTGGGCCAGCTTTACCGCGCAGCCCAACGCCAAACGCCTGCTGCTTGCGATCGGCATCGGCGCGATGGCATTTGCGATGCAGGACGCGCTACTCGAGCCATATGGCGGCGAAATACTGGCGCTTTCGGTTGGTTCAACCACTGCCCTGACTGGCGCATGGGCGATGGGTGCATTGGTCGCATTTGCATATAGCGGGCAACGGCTGTCCGCAGGCTCTGACCCCTTGCGGCTTGCGGGGTTGGGCGCGGTTGCAGGAATCGCTGCGTTCCTGATGACATTATTCGCTGCACCCTTGGCGTCGGTGCCCTTGTTATATGTCGGTGCAACCGCAATCGGGTTTGGCACCGGGCTTTTTTCGGTCGGCACGATGATTGCCGCAATGGGGCTGGCGCAGAAAGATTCCGCCGGACTTGCACTCGGCGCATGGGGCGCGGTGCAGGCGAGTTGCGCTGGCGCTGGCATCGCTCTCGGCGGGCTGATCCGCGACGGCATGACCATGATAGCCTTGCAGGACGGCATGGGCGCGACCTTGGCCAGCCGCGCGACCGGCTATGGCACGGTCTACATCATCGAAACCGGATTGTTGTTGGTGACTTTGGTTGTGCTTGGGCCGGTTACCGGGCTGCACCGCGACAACGATAAAATAACAAATGAAAGCTTTGGGTTGAGCGAGTTTCCGACCTGAGTGGAATATGTGAGGAGGACGTGAAATGGATGATATAAAGATTGTAGGCACGCTGGACGTTACGGCAATGCTGTTTGGGGCATTCGTGTTGTTCTTCATTGGCTTGGTTGTATATTTGCAACGCGAAGGCCGCCGCGAGGGATTTCCGCTTGAAGATGAGGCCACAGGCCGTGTCGACACCCCAGGCGGTATTTTGTCGATAGGATCGCCCAAAACGTTCCAGATGCCCTTTGGACGCCCGAACATCACGGTTCCCAACGGCCCCAGAGATACGCTTGACCGGCCATGGGCGCGGACCTTCCGTTCGCCGGGTGCACCTTATTACCCGACGGGCAACCCGCTTGTTGACGGCATCGGACCCGCAGCGTGGGCCGACCGCGCCAAACATACCGACCTAGATGGTGAAGGCCGCAACCGGATTGTGCCGATTGGCGCTGCTGAGCATATCTCGGTCCACGCCCGCGATAGCGACCCGCGCGGTATGTCAGTGATTGCGGCCGACGGCTTGGTCGCGGGCACCGTGACCGACCTGTGGATTGACCGCGCCGAGCATGTCATCCGCTATCTGGAAGTCGATACCGGCACGAAAAAAGTGCTGGCACCGATGGGGATGTCGAAAGTGAAGGGCAAAAAGGGTCAAGTGGAGATCGACGCAATTAATGCCGCCGATTTTGCCGCCGCCCCGGTCCCTGCCACGGCGGGTCAAATTACCTTTTACGAAGAAGAACGCATCGTTGCCTATTTCGGCGGCGGTTATCTCTACGCCAATCGCGAACGGCAGGAACCGCTGATATGAGCGAATATGATCATGAGCCGGTCCGCGGTCTTCCAAGCGTATTGCCAGAGGACGAACGCGTCCTCTGGCAAGGTGCCCCGGACTGGAAATATCTGGCCGGCGCAGCGCTTCATATCCGCGCGTCGGCGCTATATTTTGCGGCGATCGTGCTGTGGGCGATATTGCAAGGTGACATGAATACAGCAATTGCCGTGTCGCTGCTGGGCGCGGTGGTGGTGGCGCTGTTCATCCTGTTCGCATGGGGCGTTGGGCGCACGACGGTATACACACTCACCAACAAGCGCATTGTGCTGCGCATCGGGGTTGCGCTTAACAAGTGCATCAACTTGCCGCTCGCCGAAATCGAGACAGCCAATCTGAAAACGCTTGGTAACGGACACGGCAACATCGTGCTGAGCCTCAAGGGCGCACCGCGCCTCGGCTACATCATGCTGTGGCCGCATGCCCGCTCGCTGCGCTTTGTGCGTCCGCAGCCGATGTTGCGCGCGATACCCGACGCGTGCAGCGTGGCGCAGATATTGTTCAAGGCGACGCAAAAATTGCAAGCCGTTGCGCCCATAGAGGCTCAGGACAGAAATCTGCAAGACCGCCCATTGATGGGCCTACCAGCATGAGCCATGCAGCCAATCATGATCCGACGGTGCCGCGCGGTGCGCTGATTGGCGCAGCCGGGCTGTTGTTCATGACAATGGCGCTCGCCGGTGCCGTTAGCCTTGGCTTGGTGCCACACTCGGCTGATCCGGATGCTTCGCGGGCGGCGCAGCATATCGCCCCGGCTCAGACCCGCGAGCTGCGCTTTACAGATAGGGCCGACGGGGCGGTTGTTGTTACTGATGCGGCTACCGGTGCCGAGGTAAAGGTCATCGAATTCGGGCAGGGCGGTTTCCTGCGCGCAACGATGCGCCGGATGGCAAAAGCGCGCACCGCCGCTGGTATTGGTGCAGCACCGCCGTTCAAATTGATCTTGTGGGAAAATGGTGCGCTGTCTTTGTCCGACCCGCAGACGGGCCATGAAGCCGAAATCCACGGATTTGGTCCCGACCATAGCAAGATCTTTGCCGACATGTTGAAGGGTCCGGCGCTATGACTGGGCTGTTTTCATCGGAACGCTTTGATACGCCGTGCCGGATCGAGATCGAGCAAAGTGCCGAGCATTTTCACGCACATGTCGAACTTGACGGTAACATCGAAATCCAGCCCGGTGACCGCGTGCAAGTGCACGGCGATCCGGTGATGGTCGCATTTGGTGAAAGCGTCGTGTTCCATCGCAACGCCACCGTTCAGCGCGCCGGTGCCTTGCGCCGCGTATGGACGAAATTCGCCGGTCATTTCGAAATGGCCGAACTTTACGAAGTCAGCTTCACCCCTGGGAGGTTATGATGAACGCCCCGTTCAAAATCGAGAAAGCGCTGGTCGCCGATCACGACACGATGGCGATTGCCAAACAGGACACCGTGCTGAGTCCACGTTTTTACACCACCGATTATGTTGCTATGGACAAGATGGATGTGTCGCTAGTGCGCGCTGAGTGGGAAGGTCTGATGACCGAAATGGAGGGCGATCCCAATAAGCGGCATTTCAAAAAAACCGACAAATTCGACGGCGTGATCGAGGGGCTTGAGCCTGAGTTGCAGGCCGAGTTCATCGACTTTCTGGCCAGTTCGCTGACCTCGGAATTTTCTGGCTGTATCCTTTACGCCGAAATTGCCAAGCGCACCAAAAACCCCGATATGAAGCGGCTGTTTAAACTGCTCGCGCGCGATGAGAGCCGCCATGCCGGATTTATCAATGAAACGCTCAAAGGTGCTGGCATCGGGATCGACTTGAGTTTCCTAACCAAGACCAAGAAATATACTTTTTTCAAACCGAAGTTCATTTTTTACGCGGTCTACCTGTCGGAGAAAATCGGCTACGCGCGGTACATCACGATTTTTCGCCATTTGCAGCGCAATCCGCACAACAAGTTTCATCCGATTTTCGATTGGTTCGAAGAATGGTGCAACGACGAGTTCCGCCACGGCGAGGCATTTGCCCTGCTGATGCGAAGCGACCCGAAATTGTTGCAGGGCATGAACAAGCTGTGGATACGTTTCTTCCTGCTGTCGGTCTATGCAACGATGTATGTGCGCGACCATAATCGCCCGGTTTTCCACAAGGCGCTGGGCGTTCACCCGGCCGATTACGGCTATGAAGTCTTCAATATCTGCACACAGATCAGCAAGCAGGTGTTTCCGGTTGAGATCGACACCGATGACGTTCGCTTCCGGGCCGCGATGGAGGATATCCGTCTTGCTTCGGTGGGCATCGAAAATGCAAAAGCGCGTGGCGGCGTATCAGGTGCGCTTGGGCGGATCGGCAATATGACAAAGGCGGGCTTCGCTTTTGGGCGCATGTTTTTCATGAAACCCCGGGTCAATGAATTGCCCTCCAGCGTCAGGCTAGCGCCTGTATGGTGACGGGCAGCAGCCTGTTCCTGCCCTTTGCAGTGGTAATCGCGCTTTGGTTCGTGAGCACTGGATTGGTCGCGATGATCAATCACCGGCTGCGCCAGTCCTTCGGTCGATCACTCATCATCGCCTGTGTGTGCGCAGTGCTCGGGCTGGGAATCGTTGTGCTGACCAGCCATTCAACCGCCGTCTGGGCGACCTATGCTTCCTTCATCGGCGGGCTGCTGATCTGGAGCTGGCACGAAATCAGCTTCCTGACTGGCGCTGTTGCCGGATCGCACCGCGACCCCTGCCCAGCCGACGCTAAAGGTTGGCAGCGTTTCTCGCTGGCAACCATGGCGCTGCTCCATCATGAAGTCGCACTGGCGATGACTGCCGGACTTTTGTTATCGCTTGGCGCGGTGACGGCTAATCCAACCGGGGCTTACACATTTGCGTTGCTCTTGATTTTCCGGCTGTCGTCGAAGCTGAACATTTTTTGGGGCGTCCCCAATATGAGCGATGAGTTGCTACCGTTACATCTGGCGTATCTAAAAAGCTATTTCGGGCCAAAGCGCCTCGCGCCGATGCTGGTAATATCGACTGCGGTGATTGTAGCGCTAGGCGGCTATTTCGCGCTGGCTGCGATGTCTGCTGTTGAAGCCAACGAAGTGGCGCAAGCAAGCCTGCTGTGCTGCCTGTGCTTATTGGCCGCACTTGAGCACATATTTCTCGCCATCCCCTTTCGCGACTCTGCGTTGTGGGGCTGGGCAATGGAAACCAAGAGCAAACAGACCAGAATAGAATAAGAGAAGGAGTTAGGGGATGAACTACGATGCATTTTTTGGGGGTGAACTGGCTGCGGTCCGGGAAGAAGGACGCTACCGTGTGTTTGCCGAAATCGAGCGCACCGCTGGTTCCTTTCCTTATGCGAAACGCTATGTTGACGGCGAAATAACCGATGTAACGGTTTGGTGTTCGAACGACTATCTGGGTATGGGGCAGCATCCCAAGGTCATTGGCGCGATGCACCGCGTACTTGATGAATGCGGCGCCGGTGCGGGCGGCACCCGCAATATCTCGGGCACCAACCATCACCATGTTCTGCTTGAGGCCGAACTGGCCGACTTGCACCATAAAGAAGACGCGTTGATCTTCACTTCGGGCTATGTCTCGAACTGGGCGGCACTCGGCACGTTGGCGGCAAAAATCCCCGATTGCATGGTGTTGTCAGACGCGCTCAACCATGCCTCGATGATCGAGGGCATCCGCCACAGCCGCGCCGCGCGGATGGTGTTTGAACATAACTCGCCCGAAGATCTCGACCGCAAGCTCGCCGATCTTGACCCGGACCGCGCCAAGCTGGTTGCGTTTGAAAGCGTGTATTCGATGGACGGCGATATCGCGCCGATTGCCGAGATACTTGACGTCTGCGAACGCCACAATGCGATGAGCTATATCGACGAAGTTCACGCGGTCGGCCTTTACGGTCCGCGCGGCGGCGGCGTTGCCGAACGCGAAGGATTGATGGACCGGATTACCGTGATCGAAGGTACGCTGGGCAAAGCTTACGGGGTGATGGGCGGCTATATCGCGGCGTCGCGCGACCTGTGCGATTTCGTCCGGACCTTTGCCAGCGGCTTCATCTTTTCCACCGCGATTCCGCCAGCGGTTGCCGCAGGCGCCTGCGCCAGCATCAAGCATCTGAAGGCAAGCCAGACCGAACGTGACCGGCATCAAGACCGCGTCGCTAAAGTGCGAGGCGCGCTCGACCGGATGGGCATTCCGCACATTCCGAACCCAAGCCATATCATCCCTGTAATGGTCGGCGATGCGCATAAGTGCAAATTCATAAGCGACTGGCTGATGGACAATCACGGCATCTATGTGCAGCCGATCAACTATCCGACGGTCCCACGCGGCACCGAACGTTTGCGCATCACGCCGTCGCCTGTCCATAGCGACGCCGACATCGACAAATTGCTGAATGCGCTGGGTGAAATCTGGTCGCAATGCGAGCTGGCACGGCGCGAAATGGCGGCGTAAATTGCAGGCGCTGAAATGAAAAAGGCCGGGGTTCCGCCCGGCCTTTTTCGTTAAACTTAGGGTGCAAATATCAGCTTGGATTTTCCAGATAGGCAATAACATTTGCGCGCTTTTGCGCATCGGGAAGACCGGCAAAGATCATCTTGGTTTTCGGGATCACACGCTGTGGCTTTTCAAGATACTGAAACAGCTTCTCTTTCGTCCAAACCACACCGCTACCCGCGTTGGCGGGTGAGTAGGCAAAGCCTGGAATCGATCCAGATTTGCGGCCAATGATGCCGTTCAATGATGGCCCGGTTTTATTCACACCGGCGTCGGTCACGTGGCAGGTGCGGCACTGCGCAAAAACCAGTTTTCCTGCGGCTGCATCGCCCGTAAACCCGGCCAGTTTTGTGCCGTCTAACGTTGTTACATCATCGGCGGCAGGTGGCCCGGCAGGTGCGGCGGGCGCAGCAACCGGGGCTGCGGCAGGTGCCGGTGCGGTAGCGGCTTTTTCAGCAGTTTTCGTTTCGGCTTTTTCGTCCGAACCGCCGCCCGAACAGGCCGCGACGAAAGCTGATAAAGCGACAACGCCCATCAATGCTCGTGTTTTGATCATATGCTCTCCTATCCAACTTAACTGACAAAATAGTCAATATTTTAGGTCTCTAGCCGCCCAAGGTTTAACCCAGATTTTTACTGATGAAAAGACCTATGTTCGCTTAGAAAAGGTACCTACTCAATCGTCGACCTGCGATGCGGTTTCTTTGAGCACCTTATGCCGCAGTCGGCGAACGAACGCATATATCAGCAGGATAACAGGCAGCGTTACAGCGCCGATAAACACCTCTGACAAAGACCCCGAACGATAGGCGGCCACGCCCTTTGTGATATAAGCAATCAGGCCAATGAGATAATAGCCGGCCGCAAGCACTGAAAGGCCTTCAACCAAAGTTTGCAAGCGCAATTGTAACTGCGTTGAGCGTTCCATTGACTGCATCAACCGCAAATTTTGCGCCTTGATCCGGCTGTCGATCCGCACGTCGAGGGTATGCATCACGCCTGAAATACGCTCGGCAATATGGCTTAGCCGCTGGCGGAAAACCGAACAGGTCCGTGATGCTGGGACCAGCCGACGTTCGGTAAAATCGGTCAGGCTTTGATAATTGGCAACCGGCTGCACATTCAGCGACGCCAGCCGGTCCGCCGCGACTTCGGCATAAGCAGCGGTCGCGCTCAAGCGGAACCCTGTGGCCGAACGGATCAGTTCGAGTTCAGACGAAATTCCGGCAAGGTCAATCAGCAGTGTTTCATCATCGTCGTCCGCCAAGGCAACGCGTTTTGCATGTTCGGATAAGCGCCGTTCCAATTCGTCCACCTGTGGGCCATATGATTGGACGGTGGGAAAACCGAGCAGCGCCAGATTGCGGTAATTGCCGAGTTCCTGTGCCCGTTGGATAATACGACCGCGTTCGCCGTCTTCGATATCGCCTGCTGTAACGAGCAAACGGCCATAGCCATCGTCAAGAATTCCAAAGTCGGACCAAATGCGCAAGCCCGCGTTGATGTCGCAGCAAACCATTTCATGCGGCGAAATCCCGAGTTTCTCAAGGCGCGCATCTATATCGTGCGCGTCGGGCACAACAAAAACTCGGGTCGCGCGCACCACAGCACCCGGCCATTGCTCGATCCATTTGATATATGGCGCCCGGACACCGGCAGGCGCATCGTCGGGGAAAATCAGCGTCAAAGTGCTGGCTTCGGTGTGTCGTTCCCACAGAAAATATATGCCTGATTTGGTCTGTCCCGACCCATGCCGCGCAGCAAGGCTCCAGTCATCGAAACCGGGTCTGTCATTCAATAACCAATGGTCCTCGAGCGTCCGTTCACCGGCATCAATCAAACGGACAGCCTGATATATGTCGCAGTGGCGACTGACCGGCGCGAACCGGCGTAAGCGCATTTCATCGACTGCCCATCGACGAAGCGGATGTTCGGTAAAAGCCATAAGAAAAGCTATCTGCGATTGCTGGCAAAGTCCATAGCATCAACGGCAGTTAAGCGCTTAAAAAACCGAATGTTCTCCGCGTTGCGCCGTGATTTTGCCCTCGATCAGGGCTCGGTAGTGATCGGCGAGCGTTTCGGTGCCAGTTGAGGGCGTGGCCGCAGCATTATATTCGCTGGTTTGGGGGTCGAGAACCAACATGGATTCGCTGGCATAATACCGACCAATCCGTGCCAGTTCGGCCTTTCGTGCAGCCGCAGCGCTGATACGTCCGGCAACATCTAGTGCACCAATAATGATGTCGAGTAGCCGGAGCGGGACACGGCGGAAACGGGGCTTTTTACCGAATAGCGCAAATAACATTTCACCCTGCTGCTTCGGTGTGATCGCCTCGCCCGGACCACCAATCGGCAATATCCCGTGATGCAATTCAGGATTGCCAACACAGTCAGCGAGAAAATGTGCCAGATCGTCGTCGCTAATCGGTTTGCAGGCAGTGAGCTCACCGTTACCAAATACCAAAAAAGGCTTGCCATTCCTGACCCGCTCGACCTGACCGGAGAGCGATCTGAAATAAGCCGTTGGCCTGACGATGGAATAGGCCAAACCCGATTCCACAAGCGCTTTTTCAAATGCCCGCTTCGCATGTTGGAAGGCCAAACGTGGCTTTTGTACGCAGATGGCCGAAAGCAGCACAACATGGCCAACACCCGCCCACTGTGCTGCGGCAAGCGCTTTGATATGTGCATCATAATCGATGGCCCACGCGTCAACAGGTAAGCCGCTGCGCGATGCCATACACGACACAACCACATCGAATGGTTCGCCGCGAAAGCCCTGTCTGGCCAATGAATGGGGATCGGTGACGTCGCCAAAACGGAGTTCGGCACCGCCGATAGGTCTGGCCGTCTCTTCTGTTCCCGCACGCACAAAACAGATGACCTCATACCCGCGCGCGACCAATGCTGTGAGCGTCGCACGCCCGATGGTGCCAGTCGCGCCGAGCATGAAAATACGTTTGCGGGTTTTCTCCGGCCCGGTCATTTGCCGTTTGCGCCGGGCAAGCTCACTTCGCATCCATTTGAGATTGAAGCTCGCGAGAAACGTCTTCGGGTGAACCAGTATATTTCGCCAGCCGTGAATAGATGATCGGAATGAGGACGAGGGTAATGAGCGTCGCCAAAGTGACGCCGAACACGATCACCACCCCGATGGCCGAACGCGCAGCACCACCCGCGCCGCCCGCTATCGCCAAGGGGACAGCGCCGAATACGGTTGCAATCGAAGTCATCAATATCGGTCGCAAACGGCGGGCGGCGGCTTGCTGGATGGCCTGAAGTATGTCGTAACCGTCATCGCGCAACTGATTGGCGAATTCGACGATCAGGATACCGTTTTTCGCGGCGAGCCCGACCAGCATGACAATGCCGATCTGGCTATAAAGGTTGAGCGTCATTCCCGCCAGCGCCAGGCCGATGATGCCGCCGCCAACGGCCAGCGGGACGGTAGTGATAATCGTCATAGGATGCACAAAGCTCTCGAACTGCGCGGCCAGAACCAAATAGACGAGCAGTATAGTGAGCATGAACACCACAACAATCGAGCCACCGGTTTCTTTGAACGCCTGACTCTCACCGCGGTAACCGACCGCCAGTATTTCGGGAGCGCTTGCCGCCTGGCCTTCCAGAAATTCGAGTGCTTGACCCATTGTGTAGCCCGGCGCCAAACCACCCGATAAGGTGATCGCGCGCAATTTGTTATAGCGGCCCAGATCACGCGCACCGGCGGATTCGGTGATCTTGACCAGATTAGCGAGCGAAACCAATGACCCGTCGCGACCGCGCACCTGAATTGCGGCGAGATTTTCGGGTGACGCACGGTCCTTGGCATCGGCTTGGACGATCACGCGGTACTCTTCCCCCCGGTCAACATAGGTCGAAACCCGCCGCGACCCAAGCAGCGACTGCAATGCTTGGCTAACTGCGTCGACCGATACGCCGAGATCGCCCGCGCGCTGCGTATCGACATCGATCCGGATTTGCGGCTTGGTTTCTTTATAGTCGGAATCGAGGTTGACGATCCCGGGATTGTCGCGTGCTGCCGCTAATATCCGGTCTCGCGCTGCACCCAACCCTTCGTAACTCGATCCGGCGATGACGAAATTCAGCGGCTGGCCCCGACCGCGGCCAATCGACGAACGCGCGGTGGCGTTGCCACGTACCGCCGGCAGGTCAGCGAGTATCTTATTCAACTGTTTGACCACATCGTCGGTCGTTTCGGTGCGTTCTTCCCACGGCTTTAGAAACACGATAAATGTGCCGCTGTTGAAATCATCGCTTGCCGAAAAGCCACCTGGCGTCCGCTGGATGATTGACCTGACCGTCCCGTTGTCAATGAGGCCGAGCACTGGCTTCGACGCATCAAGCATATATTTGTCCATCGCCGCAAAGCCGGTGCCTTCGGGGGCGGAGATATTGGCGTTCAATATGCCGACATCTTCGGCTGGGACCAATTCGGATTGCAGATTGGTGAACAGGAAACCGCTCACGACCAAAAATACAATAATGCCAAGGATTGCGATAAACGGCTTTGCGATGACACGGCCGAGCAGTCCGGCATAATTGTTCTCGACCCGCTGGAATCTGTCATCGACCCACTGTGTCAGCCGCCCGCGCTCCTCATTGCGGAGCATTTTCGAACATAGCATCGGCACCAGACTGAGCGCAACAAAGCCGGAAAAAGCCACCGCCGCGATCATCGCTGCTGCCAGTTCGCGGAATAACAAGCCCGTCTGTCCGGCTAAAAACATCACTGGGACAAACACCGCGCAGACTACGATGGTGGTCGAAATCACGGCAAAGGCGACTTGTTGTGTGCCTTTTACTGCGGCGACCAAGGGTGCCTCGCCTTGTTCAATCCGGTGATATACATTTTCAAGCACAACAATCGCGTCATCGACGACCAACCCGATGGCCAGCACAAGCGCCAGCAGCGTCAACAGGTTGATCGAAAAGCCCAGCAACCAGAGCACTGCAAAGGTCGCAAGCAAACAGATCGGCACGGTGACCGCCGGGATCAGTGTCGCCCGCCAACTGCCCAGAAACAGGAAGATGACCAGCACCACCAAGGCGGCGGCTTCGGCCAATGTGGTCCAAACACCGTCGATTGCCCGGCTGATAAACAAGGAATCGTCGGACCCGACAGTTATCGTCATGCCCTGCGGCAATGTCGGGCGGATGTCTTCGGCAAGGTTTTTAGCCCCTTGCGCAACCGACAGCGTGTTCGCCCCAGATTGCCTGACAATTCCCATGCCAAGCGCTGGCTGGCCATTAAGCCGGAACGCAGCATAAGGATTCTCGGCCCCTGTTTCCACGCGCGCAACATCCCCCAGCCTAACGAGATAACCGTCGGTTCCGCGCGCCACGACGAGCTGCGCAAACTGTTCGGTAGTCGCAAATGGCCGGTTGACGCGAAGGGTGATATTCTGATCGGCGGATTCAAGCCGCCCCGCAGGCAGTTCGACATTTTGCGTGCGGAGCGCGGTTTCAATGTCAGCAGGGGTCAGCGCCAATGCGGCAAGCCGGTCCGGCTTTAGCCACACCCGCATCGACGGTCTTGCCTCGCCGCCGATGAACACCCGCGCAACGCCGTCCAATGCCGAAAACCGGTCGGCCAGATTGCGGTCAACATAGTCGCTCAGTTCCAACCGCGACCAGCCTGGCTTGGAGACCACGAGAAACAGGATCGGTGAAGCATCGGCATCGACTTTGCGCACCTCTGGCGCGAGCACTTCCTCGGGCAAATCATCGGCAACGCCGCCCACCCTGTCGCGAACATCATTGGCGGCGCTATCGACGGTGCGTCCAGGGGCAAATTCGATGGTGATGTCTGATGACCCGTCACGCGACCGCGAGGTGATGGTCTGTATGCCTTCCACCCCGGCCAGCGCGTTTTCCAAAACCTGGGTGACCCGCGTTTCGACCACGCTGGCAGCCGCCCCGGTGTAGCTTGTGCCAACCGATACGATTGGCGGTTCGGTGTCAGGATATTCGCGGACTGGCAGGCTCAGAAAACCGACGATGCCGACCAGCACCATCAGGATAGCGATCACCGATGCAAATACGGGTCTGCGGACGGAAAGATCGGAAAGCGTCATGCCGCGCGGAACTACCCGGCTGGCTTGGCGACAGATGGCGGCTTTTGTTTTCCTGTACGGACGGTTGCCCCGTCGGTCAGTTTAACCACGCCCTCGGTAACGATAGCATCGCCCACCGCCAGCCCGTCGGTAATCTCGACCAGATTGCCATCGCGACGGCCGGTTTTGACGGGCAGGCGCGTGGCTTTATTGTCCTTACCAACGACATAGACAAAGCTCGCATCGCCTTCGCGGACGAGCGCAAGTTCGGGAACCGCAACCGACGTTCGCATGCCCGAAGCTATGGTCACGCTCATCAGCATCCCGGGCTTAAGCTGCCCACCGCGATTGGGCAGCACGGCGCGCAAGGTTACGGTGCGGGTTTGGGGATTGACGACGGGGTCAATAGCCTGAATCCTCCCCTCGGCCACCAAGTCAGGGAATGCGGCTGGCTTGGCGGTTACCGTCTGCCCGACCTGAACATTGGCTAGCATCGTTTCGGGTATTGTGAAATCGAGTTTGATTGAGCCGATGTCGCTGATGACGGCGATTTCGTCGCCAGCGCTGATTACCGCGCCGACCGAAATCCGCCGCAGCGATACTTGCCCCGAAAATGGTGCGCGCACCACGCGGTCGCTGATCGAGGCGTTTGCTTCGCCCGTAGCACTGCGTGCGTTAGCGACAACTGCGGTCTGCGCATCGAGACTGGCGTTAGTGGCAAAACCCCGGCGGTGAAGTTCTGCCACCCGGGCCAGTTGCTGCTCGGCCTCGCGCGCACGCGCTTGTGCACCTGCAAGCGACGCGGTTTCCTGACCCTGCGCCAATACTGCCAGCATTTGACCCTGACGGACGAACGCGCCGTCGGCAAAGCCCAGCCGGGTAATGCGTTCGGTTACCGGCGCACGGACCGACACCTGCTCATTGGCGTTGGCCGTCCCAACAGCAACATAGCGGTCGGCAAATTGATGAGCGGTAACATTGGATATCGTGACCAACGGGGTCGGCCGGTCGCGCTTTTCCTCACCGCCTCCGCAGGCAGCAATCAGGAATGTCAGCAATAAAATGTAGCGCGTATTCATTCACCACCGGGGAGAGTTTTTTGATGAACCGCTAGATGCAGAATTTCGTTCCATCTGGATAGCTGAATTCAGCATCATTCACTTTTTCAATAAGCGCCTAAAATCCGTTCCATCAGCCACATCGCGGCGACGCTGCCAATGGTGTAGCTCATGGCGATTTGCGCCGGTCGCAGCCACGCGGCATTGATGCGGCGCAATAATGCCAGCACCGCGATAGCAACGGCAACAATCATCAGCTGCCCGGCCTCAACGCCAAGGTTGAACGCCAGCAACGCGGTGGGCACCTCGCCTTGCGGCAACCCGATTTCCGCCAACGCGCCTGCAAAGCCGAAGCCGTGGAGCAAGCCAAAGAGGAAAGCGATGACCCACGGAATGCGCTCGGATAACCGGGGCTGGTCGGGGTCGCGCTTGACGATTTCGACCGCGAGGAAGACGATGGATAACGCGATCGCTGCCTCCACCGGCACCCGTGGCACGCTAATGAGTTCAAGCGTGGTCGCAATCAACGTCAGCGAATGCGCGACGGTAAACGCCGTGACTGTCGCCAGCACACGCCACGCACCGTTCAGCAGCAACACGAGGCACAGAACGAACAGCAGATGGTCGTAGCCCATCAGGATATGTTCGACGCCCGTGACGAAATAGGTGCGCGCGACTTGGCTGCGTGGGGGTTTGGTCACGATAACGGCGGCAGGGCTAGCCGGGGTCAGGCGAGCGGCCTGGATCTCGCCGGAAAGCGCTTGGTAACGCAGCAATGCATCGCCAGCAGTGCGATCGAGACCGGCAAGGCTAACCATGCGTCCGGCAAGGCTCCGGCGGCACATGATTTCCCAGCGGACCAACAATGCCGCTCCGTCAAAGCTTCGCCTCGGTTCGGTTGACGGTTGGCAATCGTCGGGGAACGTCGGCACGACTTTGCCGACCTTAACCGGCGCTTTCCAGTTGATTGCATAGTTCAGCGGCGCGGTTTCGCGCACTTCCAGATAGCCCGGGCGCATATCATCGGCGCGCGCAGCAGTCGCAATGAGGGAGACTGACAACAGGAGCAGTAGCGCGCGGAGCATTACGGTTTGGCAATGTAAATAGTATAACCATCGAGCAGCACCTGATAGGCGGCAGCTTCGCGTTTGGCTCTTGTTTCGGCGCGCCAGTCGTTGCTGACCTGTTGCGCGATAGCTGAGAGCGGAGGAACCTTCGATGCTTCGACAGCGCGGATTCTAACAGCGTGCCAGCCATAGCCCGAACGGACCGGCCCGGACCATTTGGTTCGGGGTAATGCTGGCAGGGCTTCGGCAAAGCTATCACCAAATGCACGAGCAACATCGCTTGTCGAAGCCTTGTCCATTTTGGCGGGCAGCGGCAACAGCAGCACCGGCAAATTCCTGCCTGCGTTCAGCAAACCAATCGCGCGACGTGCGCCAGCCTCGTCTTCGCCGTAATAATTCTGGTCAAAGCTATAGGCTGGGTCTTCGGCGTATTTGGTTTTATTCGCGGTGTAATAACGCGTCAGTTCGGCGTCGCTTGGCGTCGCGTTTTCGACCTGCGCCGTCGCCAGAAATTCCATCTTGGTGCGCAGCCGTCGCCGGATTACCGGATCATCGGCATCAAGACCAAGCCGGATCGCTTCACGAAAATATACCTCTTCCTTGATATAATCGCGGATTAGCCCGTCGAGTTCTCCCGGGCTGGGGGGGCGCCGCCATGTTTGTTCCCACTGGTCGGCAAGGCGGCTCACCTGTGCTTCGTCGAGCCTGATGCTGCGTTCGCTGGCATCAACGCCGCCATAATATCCGCTGAAGGCAAACAATGCGGCACCCGCGATCAGGAAGTGGACCAGCGGCTCGCGCAACGCTTTGTGGACCCGGCCCTGCGTCACAGCAACGAAACACCAGCACCGGGACGTTCGGTCATGATCAGCGGTTTTGCACCATCTGGCGTCCGGTATTCGGCCTCAATTGCGGTGCGCACCGCGTCGACGCGGGTGGTCGGGAGGATAGCGACGCAGGCGCCGCCAAAGCCCCCGCCGGTCATCCTCACGCCGCCATCTGCGCCAATGGCTGATTGCAGAAGCGCGACCAGCTGGTCGATAGCTGGGACGGTGATCTCAAAATCGTCGCGCATCGAGATGTGGCTTTGCGCCATGAGCTGACCAAGTAGGGGGAGGTCTGCCTTAGCCAAGGCAACAACAGCCTCCAGCGTGCGCCGGTTTTCGGTGATGACATGGCGGGCGCGGGCTTGGGTGATGGGGTCGAGATTTGCGCGCTCCAACATGGCGATGTCGGCATCGCGCAGTGCGCGCACGCCCATCGCAAGCGCGGCGGCTTCGCACTGGCGGCGGCGTTCGTTGTAGTGGCCCTCGACCAGCCCGCGCGTCACGCCGCTATGGACGATCATAATCGCTATATCTTCGGCGATGGGCGCGTCGGTCAGCGTCAGGCTGCGGCAATCGATCAGCAGCGCATGGCCTGCCTTGCCATGGGCCGAAATCAACTGGTCCATGATACCGCATTGGGTGCCGACAAAATCGCACTCGGCGGCCTGCGCGATCTGGGCGAGCCGGGTGCGGCTAATTTCGGTTCCGGCGAGCGCGAGCATGGCTTGGCCGACCGCTACCTCAAGCGACGCGGAGGATGACAGGCCCGCGCCCTTTGGCACATTGCCCGCAATGGCAAGGTTCGCCCCCGTCAGCGCGAAGCCCGCCGTTTGCAAAGCATCGACCATACCGCGCACATAATTGGTCCAGCCTTGTTGGCTGTGTGCAATTGCGCCGAGTTCGAAAGCATCGCTGGCATCACCGAAATCAGCGGCAACAATGTGGACTTCGCTATCGGCGCGTTTGCTGGCCGCGACCATCGTTGCCGGGCCGATGGCGCAGGGCAGGACAAAGCCGTCATTATAATCGGTATGTTCGCCGATCAGGTTCACGCGTCCGGGTGCGCGGGCGACGAGGTCCGGCGTGTGGCCATAAGCGGACGCAAAGGTCGCAGCAACACGCGCGTGGAGGACGGCGTGCGACGGCGTCATCCCGCGCTCCGGTAGTGGACCTTGCTCTGTGCGCGCAAAGTCTCGGCAGCGGCTTCCGGTGACAGGTCGCGCTGCGCTTCGGCGACCATTACATCGCCCACCATAAATTTGCCCCCGCTCGCCGAGCGCAGCAGCGGCGGGTAGAAATGTGCATGCAACTGCCAGTGCGGTTCGTCGGTGGTGC
>JANLRW010000271.1:0-5456 GCA_031361925.1 Sphingomonadales bacterium | reverse complement strand
GCCCTTAAATACCGGTGGTCACGTCGATGCTCTGGCCTTCGGCCAAAGTGACGATCGCTTTTTTGACGTCCGAACGGGTATAGGGCTTGCCCTTCCACCGCTTGACTTTGCCTTTTTGCACCAGCGTGTTCACCGCAGTCACCTTGACATCGAACAGCGCTTCAACAGCTGCCTTGATCTGCGGCTTGGTGGACGAGCCGGTTACCTTGAAAACAACGGCGTTGTTTTCGGAAAGCAACGTTGCTTTTTCGGTGATGTGCGGCGCGACGATCACATCATAATGACGCACGTCGATCGCTTCTTTTTTAGCCATTAGTTAGCACTCCCCGTGAGGGCGAAACGCGCCTCTAGCTGTTCGACCGCAGCGCGGGTCAGGACCAGTGTGTCATGTTTCAGGATGTCATAAACATTGGCACCCACCGCCGGCATCACATTGATACCGATCAGGTTGGCCGAAGCTTTGCGGAAATTGTCATTTACACCTTCGCCGTCAATGACAAGGATGGTCTTGCCAAAGCCGAGCTTGCCGATCTGACCCTGCAACGCCTGTGTTTTGACATTTGCGAGTTCGATATTTTCAAGCACGAACAATGTCCCTGCCTTCGCCTTGCTCGACAGCGCCATCTTCAGACCCAGCGCGCGAACCTTTTTGTTCAGCGAAGGATTGAAGTCGCGAAGACGAGCGCCGTGGGCTTTACCACCACCGATGAAAATCGGCGCGCGACGGTTACCGTGACGGGCAGTACCGCCACCTTTTTGGTTACCAAATTTCTTACCAGTGCGATTGACATCGCTGCGTTCGCGGGTTGCGCGAGCGGTGCCGCGTGCTTTTTCACGCTGCCAGGTAACAACACGGTGCAAAATGTCGGCACGCGGCTCAACGCCGAATACATCGTCATTTAGATCAATATCGCCCTTGGCTTTTGCGTCGAGGGTTTGGACCTTCATTTTCATGGCTTAGCCCTCCTTCTTTTCGCTGTCGGCTTCCGCTTGCGCTTCGTCCGAGGGCTTTTCTTCGGCAGCGTGCGAAGCAGGTGCGTCGTCCACTGCAGTTTCGACAGGAGCAGCTTCAGCTTCAACCGGAGCAGCTTCAACGGCTGGTGCCCCAGTTGCTTCGACTTCGGTTGCGACGACTACTTCGTCCTCAATCACCGGAGCGTCATTGTCACCCTTCAGTGCGCCGGGGAACGGAGCCTCTGACGGAACTGGATGCTTGACCGCATCGCGGACCATCAACCAGCCATTCTTCGCGCCGGGAACAGAACCCTTAACAAAGATAAGCCCGCGCGCCACATCGGTGCGGACAACTTCGAGATTTTGCTGAGTGCGTTGACGGTCACCCATATGACCGGCCATCTTCTTGTTCTTGAAAACCTTGCCTGGATCTTGGCGTTGGCCAGTCGAACCGTGTGCACGGTGAGAAATCGACACACCGTGTGTTGCACGCATACCGCCGAAGCCCCAACGCTTCATGGCACCGGCAAAGCCCTTACCCTGCGTGTAGCCCGAGATATCAACCAGCTGACCATCAACAAAGTGGTCGGCGGAGATCGCGGCACCCACTGGCAACAAGCCATCGGCATTATCAACGCGGAATTCGGCGACACGAGCTTTGGGCTCGACCTGTGCCTTGGCGAATTCGCCGCGCTGTGGTTTGTTTACATTTTTCGCTTTACGGTCACCAGCGCCGAGACGGACGGCAAAATAGCCATCGCGTTCTTCGTTGCGGGCACCGACCACTTGGCAGCCTTCCAGCGCCAATACGGTGACAGGAACATGGCGGCCATCTTCATTGAAGAGGCGCATCATACCCATCTTTTTCGCGATCACGCCAGTGCGCATGATCCATACTCCAACTATGTCAGAGGCCCGGCTGGCATGATTGCCAGGAGGGCGTGACGCCTAAATCCAGCCCTGAGTTTAGAAGCATGCCCCGTCCGGGCTAGGCACTGGTCGCTCTGCCAACAGAACAATCCAGTAAGACGGGGAACGCGGCCCGGGCCATATTTTCTCAGAAGAGAGGCCCGGCGGTATTCCTATGTCTCACCCTGCAGAAGCAGGGAGTATCGGCTTTACGCCAATTTGATCTCTACGTTCACACCAGCAGCAAGATCGAGCTTCATCAGCGCGTCAACGGTCTGCGGCGTCGGCTGCACGATATCGAGCATCCGCTTATATGTGCGCACCTCAAACTGCTCGCGCGACTTTTTGTCGACATGCGGGCCACGGTTCACGGTGAACTTTTCGATACGGGTAGGAAGTGGAATTGGGCCGCGGATCAACGCGCCGGTGCGGCGTGCAGTATCAGCGATATCGCCAGTTGCCTGATCGAGGACCCGGTGGTCAAATGCTTTCAGGCGGATGCGGATATTCTGCGTTTCCATGGGGCTACCAATTTTCCAAATTCTATCAATATCAAAGAGCGAAAACAGCCATTCCGACCTAACTGGAAGTCGGAGCAGCTGTTTTAAATTTCTTAAAACCGCCCCGCCGGAGCTCGAAACGAATCAAGCAACCCGGCGGGATGCGCAGCCTTTATTACTTCTGGATCGAACTGACAACCCCTGAACCGACGGTGCGGCCACCTTCGCGAATTGCGAAGCGGAGACCCGGGTCCATGGCGATTGGTGCGATCAGCTTGACAGCGATGGTGACGTTGTCGCCTGGCATAACCATTTCAGTGCCTTCAGGAAGGACAACTTCGCCGGTTACATCGGTGGTGCGGAAGTAGAATTGCGGACGGTAGTTGGCAAAGAACGGCGTATGACGGCCGCCTTCATCCTTCGACAACACATAGATTTCTGCCGAAAACTCGGTGTGCGGTGTAACCGAACCGGGCTTGCAGAGAACCTGGCCACGCTCGACTTCTTCACGGCCAACACCGCGAACCAGCGCGCCAATGTTGTCGCCTGCACGACCTTCGTCGAGCAGCTTGCGGAACATTTCAACGCCAGTAACCGTGGTTTTCTTGGTGTCCTTGATACCGACGATTTCAACTTCTTCGCCAACCTTGACGATGCCGGTTTCAACGCGGCCGGTCACAACGGTACCACGACCCGAGATCGAGAACACGTCTTCAACTGGCATCAGGAATGGCTTGTCAATCGGACGATCAGGCTGCGGGATTGCTTCATCAACAGCGGCCATCAACGCGAGGACCGAATCCTTGCCGATTGCATCGTCGCGGCCCTCAAGCGCTGCAAGCGCCGAACCACGGACGATTGGAATGTCATCACCCGGGAAATCATATTTCGAGAGCAGCTCGCGGATTTCCATTTCAACCAATTCGAGGATTTCCTCATCGTCGACTTGGTCAACCTTGTTCATGTAAACAACAAGCGCAGGAACACCGACCTGACGCGCCAGCAGGATGTGCTCGCGGGTTTGCGGCATCGGGCCGTCAGCCGCGTTCACTACGAGGATCGCGCCGTCCATCTGCGCTGCACCGGTGATCATGTTCTTCACATAGTCAGCGTGGCCCGGGCAATCGACGTGCGCATAGTGACGGTTAGCGGTTTCATATTCGACGTGTGCGGTCGAAATCGTGATGCCGCGCTCACGCTCTTCTGGTGCTTTGTCGATGTTGGCGAAATCAACGGCTACGCCGCCGAATGCTTCGGCCATAATCTTCGTGATCGCTGCGGTCAGCGTGGTCTTGCCATGGTCAACGTGACCGATGGTGCCGATGTTGCAATGCGGCTTCGTCCGCTCAAACTTTGCTTTTGCCATTTTATCCTACCTTTTGGTTCCAATTGGTTATTCTAAAGGAACAGTCCGCGCGCGCCATGGCGAGGCTGGCCCCCAATGTCAAGCTTTGGCTTTTCGCTATGCGCGGTTCGCTTAGGCCAGTTTCTCTTTTATTTCAGCCGCGACGTTCGCTGGCACTTCATCATAATGATTGAAGAACATCGAATAGTTCGCGCGGCCTTGCGTGAACGAGCGGAGCTGGTTCACATAGCCGAACATGTTTGCAAGCGGCACCATGGCTTCAACCACCTGTGCATTACCGCGGGTGTCGGTGCCTTGGATCTGGCCGCGGCGCGAGTTCATGTCGCCGATAACGTCGCCCAGATATTCCTCAGGTGAGACGACTTCGACCTTCATGATCGGCTCGAGCAGCTTGATACCCGCCTTTTGCGCGGCTTCGCGCATCCCGGCACGACCGGCAATTTCGAATGCCAGCGCCGACGAATCGACGTCGTGGTAAGCGCCGTCATAAAGCGTGATTTCAAAGTCGATGATCGGGAAGCCGATGAGCGAACCGCTTTCTGCTGTTTCGCGCATACCTTTTTCGACCGACGGGATATATTCTTTCGGAATGTTACCGCCCTTGACTTCGTCCTTGAACGTCACGCCAGCACCGCGTTCGCCCGGCTTAACGGTGAACTTGATTCGACCGAACTGACCCGAACCACCCGACTGTTTCTTATGGGTGTAATCGACGTCAACTTCACGCGCGAGATATTCACGGTACGCCACCTGCGGCGCGCCGACATTGGCCTCGACCTTGAATTCGCGGCGCATACGGTCGACGATGATGTCGAGGTGAAGCTCGCCCATCCCCTTGATGATCGTCTGGCCCGATTCGTGATCGGTCGAAACGCGGAACGAAGGATCTTCAGCCGAGAGACGATTGAGCGCGATGCCCATTTTTTCTTGGTCAGCCTTGGTCTTTGGTTCCACCGACAATTCGATAACCGGATCAGGGAATTCCATGCGCTCGAGGATGATCGGGAAACGTTCAGCGCACAATGTGTCGCCAGTGGTAGTTTCCTTCATGCCGGCAAGCGCGATGATGTCGCCGGCAAATGCTTCGTCAACGTCCTTACGTTCGTTGGCGTGCATTTCGAGCATGCGCCCGACCTTTTCCTTTTTGTCTTTCACCGAGTTCAGATACGTCCCCTTGAGCAGCGAACCTGAATAGATGCGGATGAAGGTCAGCGAGCCTACGAACGGATCGTTCATGACTTTGAATGCGAGCGCCGAGAAGGGCGCGTCGTCGGCAGGCGGACGGCTATCTGGCTCGAGCGTATCCATGTGGACGCCCTGCACGTCCTCGATGTCGAGCGGCGAAGGCAGATAATCGACCACGGCGTCGAGCAAAGGCTGGACGCCCTTGTTCTTGAACGCCGAACCGCAGCAGACCGGCACAAACGACTGGTTGAGCGTACCCTTGCGGATCAGCGCCTTCAGCGTTGCGACGTCAGGCTCGTTACCTTCGAGATAGGCTTCCATCGCGTCATCGTCTTGCTCAACGGCAAGTTCGATCAGTTCGCTGCGGTATTTCGCGGCTTCGGCGGCCAAGTCGGCAGGAATTTCTTCGTAGAAGAATTCAGCGCCGAGCGCTTCATCTTTCCAGATGATCGCGCGGTTTTCGACGAGGTCGACCAGACCCTTCAGATCGGCTTCGAGGCCAATCGGGATATAAAGCACGGCAGGACGCGCGCCGAGGCGGT
>JANLRW010000226.1:0-28291 GCA_031361925.1 Sphingomonadales bacterium | reverse complement strand
ATACTCGAAAATGCCAAAGTCGCCAAATGCGCTACGGCACCGCGCCACTGACAAATGCCGCCATCTGCGCCTGCGCGGCTCTTGCCTCGGGCAATGGCAATATCGGCCATACGTGCATCATACCGGCAAGCTCGACATAATCGACCGAGGGCAATGCGGCCTTCAACGCACGGGAGTCTGTGACCAAGATGTCATCGCCCCCGCCAAAGCAAAGGAGCGGCGGTAAGCCATCCCAATTTCCGTAAATCGGGCTCACCATAGGGTCGGTGAGCGGCAGGTCGCCCGCATAAGCCAAACCTGCACTCTCGATTCCGCTGACCGTCAATATGCCATCGCGCGGCTCAATGATGCGCTGTTCGGGAAGCGCTGGGTCGATGTTGAGCCACGGGCAGATCAGGATCAGTCCGGCAGGCAATGCTAATCCCGCGTCGCGCGCCAGCATTGCTATGCTTGCGGTCAGTCCGCCACCCGCGCTATCGCCGCCCGCGAAAAATGCTGTGCTGCCGCGCCGGGTCAGATACTCGCGGTAGAAATCGAGTGCCCAACCGGTAATTGCAGGCGCGGTGTTTTCCGGCGAGAGCGGGTAAAGCGGCGCGGTGATATGCCAGCCATGCGTCTTCGCCATCTGCGCCAGAAACGCAAGATGTCCGGGCGCAGCAGTGTAGATGTAGCCGCCACCGTGCCAGTAGAGCATGTGCGCAGTGGGCTGGCGGTTGGTGGGTGCAAAGGTCCACACACGATGCCCCTGAAACTGCTCAGAGTTAACTGTCACCGCCGCTCGCGCGTTGGCGCTCGGTTCGGGTGCCGCTGCCGCACGGGCCTTAGTGATATTTGCGGCGAACTTTTCGCCGCCGGTAAACTGGCGCCGGTAGTAACCGGTGGTACGCAGCAAAACCCCGACGACTCGTGCTCTTAGGCTCGGCATAGTTGAATCCCCATTCCCTAAAGATTGGGGCTAGTTTAAGCCGGTCATGCAATCAAGCAGGATACACCCAACGCACTTCCGGCATGTCCATGTCAACGGCTTCGCCCAACTCGTAGATGTTCTTGTAGCCATAGCCATACAGGTTGATGAAGGTCTGGATGTTAAGCGCCAGTTCGCTCCGTTTGGTCGCCACCGGACTACGGTTATTGGTGAAGTTGTTATTGCAGTAGATCAGGATTTCGCGGCCCGGATCGTTCCCGATGATTTCGGCGAGTGCGTCGGCGGTAAAATCGGGCAATGGCAGGTTGATCGCCCCTTCGATATGCCCGTCAGCAAACGCCCGCGATGATCGTGCATCGAGCAGCAGCACTCCGGATTTGGCAGCGCGGTGGTTAAAGTCGGCTAGGTCGATCAACCGCGCGCTGCGAACCGGCGCGACCTCGGCTGTCAGTTGGGTGTAGCCGTCAAAATTGATGAGCGGGCTGCCGCTTGCTGTCTGTGCCACAACCGGCGTCGTCGTAAACAGCACAGTGGCAATCATGGGTAACAAACGCATCGGCAATCTCCCTCTACAGTTTGGAAATTGCCAGCTCCGGATTGAACGCCGGGTGAACGTAGCGGCGCGTTCAGCGCGATCCTTGAGGGTGATATTCATATTCGCCCACCGCATCATTCCAGACCAGTTCATGAATATCCCATTTTGAATCATTGCCGCTGGGCCGTTCCACTTTTTGGGCAATGATAGTCTGGTTGCCATCGGTGCGCAGTGTAACCATGCCGTAGACAGCGACATGACGGTCCCGGTGGCCTTCCATTTCTTTTCTGATCTTTGCTTTTTCCGCCGCATCAGCAGCCGCAGCAATCCGGTCTTCATATTTCTTGATAATGTCGACATAACGCGAAAGCGGGCTTGATTCCCGGACACTGCGACCCAGCTCGGTCGAGAAAATGAGCGGGCGGTTTCCCCGGCCATATTTGCCGAATGCGCCGAGCGCATCGGGGCGAGGGTGGGAATAGCTCTCATCGTCGCCGCTCGAAACAATCGTCGCGGTGGCATCGAGCATTTGCAGGAACGCTTCGGAAAAATGGTGGCTACCGTGATGACATGCCTTCGCGACGTCGATCCTAAATATCGCCCTACCCGCAACAACGGTGCTATTAATTTGCGCTAACGCCGCCACTCGCTCCGCCTCTTCCGCCGCTGTCCGGTCATTGCCTTTGCGGCGCAGTTGCTCTGCCTTGGTCGCCAACGCCGAGATGTCGAAACCGACACCCAGATGCTGGCGGATGAGATAGTCTTCGGCTTCGGTGTTGAGGTCGCCGCCTAGTAACAGGCTGAGCTTGCCGAAGGTCATCCGGAATACGACCGAATGACCGTTCTTGGTAACGCCTTCATTGCCCAGACGCGGCAGGCAATATCTGGTTTGGCCTTGAAAACTGGCATCAAGGCCGACCGGACCCAATATCGCGAACTGTGGTTGGCCGGGGCCGACGAAGTCCGGCAGCACGGCATCGCGCACCGAAAGGCTTTTGAAAACCACATTGGGATTATTTATCAAGGCGGTTCGGAGCGCTGTCATCAGCTTTTTCGGTGTGGTCGGGTGGCGAGAAAGCAGGGCCTTAAGCTCGGCATCTTCGCGGACAACTTCCCATAGCAGCTTGCGCCCCCCCGAGGTTACATAGCCGCCGATATCTTCTCCGCTGCCGTAAGTCAGGCCAGAAATTTTATCAGCGGCAGCGATTGGCCGTTCGATAATGCCATTATGATATATACGGTTGGCGCGCATTTTGCCGGTCGCAAAAATGGGGGTGAAGCCGCCATAATGGTCTTCATCGGGGTGCGACATGATCACAGTGTGGATATCAACCGGCTGCCGCGCGTTTGGGTCAGCCGCGGTAACGCCGTCGACGCCCACAACCTTGCGACCGCGTAAATTGTATCGCCATGATAAGAAGCGCGCCATGTTGTCGCCGATGCCTGCGTCGATCAGGATGATGCGGTCGTCCGGGGTGACGATATGGCAGCCATCGCCCTGGCCGATGTCAACAAAGTTCACCTCAAGCGGGCGGATGTCGGTCAGATGCCCGGTGGGCAGAAACCCGTCATCGCCGCGACCGCGAACCGGGAACCATCCCGCACTCGCAGGTCCGGTAATCCGCACCCAATCGCCCAGTAGCAGATGGTTGACGGGGGCCGACTTTGCATCTGCGGCCAACCGCAGCACGGTTTCCGTCACGGCAACATAACGGGTAGCGGGGTCGGCCATAGACATTTTCCCAGCGGAAGTGACGGGCTATCCCCGCGATTCCTGTCTGCGGACTTATACCCGTTTTCGCCGGTTTGTCACCGTGATGGCGGTCACACACCAACCGCAGACAGATTCACTTCGACGTCGCAATCCAGTCGTCGATCTTCTTTTCGAGAACCGCCAGCGGCAGCGCACCGGTGTTCAGTATCTGGTTATGGAATTCGCGGACGTCAAATTTCTTGCCCAAATCTCTCTGCGCTTTTGCCTTCAGCCGCTGGATCGTCAGCGCACCGATTTTATAGGCGAGTGCTTGACTGGGGATCGCGATATAACGCTCTACTTCGGCGGTAGCGTCGGTTTTGCCCATATCGCTGTTCGCCAGCATATATTCGATGGCCTGTTCTCGGGTCCAGCTCTTCGAATGCAACCCGGTATCGACCACCAACCGCATCGCGCGCAGCATCTCGTCCGACAGCGTGCCGAAACGCTGATACGGATCTTTGTAGAGGCCCATTTCATAGCCCAAGGTTTCGGAATAAAGCGCCCAGCCCTCAACATACGCAGTGTTGCCGCCAAAGCGCATGAATGCAGGCAGTGCCTCGTTTTCCTGCGCGATGCTGATCTGGAAATGATGCCCGGGCGCACCCTCATGTAGGTACAGCGTGGTCATGCCAGGTGTGGTACGGCTGGGCAGGTCATAGGCGTTGAAATAGAATGTGCCGGGGCGTTTGCCGTCCGGGGTGCCGCCCTGATAGCTGCCGCCAGCTTCATATTTCTCACGGAATTCTTCATAAGGTTTGATTTCGAGCGGTGCCTTCGGAAGATATTTGAACTGCGATGAAATCAGCCCGTCAACCTTTTTACCGATATCATAATAGCCTTGAGTCAGGCTTTCGCGGCTGGCGGGCTTGAATTTCGGGTCGGTGCGCAGATGTTCGAAGAATTCTGGCAAGGTGCCTTTGAAGCCAACTTCCTTTTTGATCGCCTCCATACCGGTTTTGATCCGGTCGACTTCAGATAACCCTAGCTTGTGAATATCGTCGGCTTTCAAAGGCAGGGTTGTCGTCTGCTCGATCATATATTGATACAGGCCTTCGCCACCCTTCATCGCCGACAGGCCGACCTGTTCACGTGCTAAAGGCAGATAACTATCGCGCAAGAAATCGCGCAATCGCGCGTTGGCGGGGTAAAGACCTTTTTCCGTCATTTCACGATATTCGGCGGTTAGCCGGGTTTTGTTGGCTTCGGTGAAGGTTTCGGGGAACTGCAGAACTGGCCCGTAATAAGGCGATTCCTCGATCTTTTGCGCTAGCTGCGTGTTGAGCTGATCGACGACATTATTGATCGTCATTTTGGTTTCGAACACGCCTGAAGCCATCCCTTGGCGGAACCGGTCAATCGAACGGTCCATCAGCACGATAAATTCTTTGTGGCGTTTCAAGTTGTTGTCGTAATCCTCGACAGTCTTAAACGGTGCCGCGCCCTTGCCACTGGCAAAGGTCGGGTAGAAGGTGTGGAAACCGAAAAAGTGGTTGAGCGGGCGGACCACGGTCAGGTCCATGATTTCCTTGGATAAGCCCTTCAGCGCATCGAGTTGGTTTTGTTTGTAAACATCATAGGCAATTTGGTCTGTTGGATTGAGCTTGGTGCGGTCGATGGCGTTGAGGCTCTGCAGGTTATCTTCCGCCGCCTTTTTCTCACCCGCAAAATATTCGTCGCTGATAAAGTCGCCGAAGCGGTCGGCATAACGCATGTCACCGCGAAACAGTGCGTTCAACGGGTTGCGCTTCAGATTGGCCTCGTCATCGGCGGCAAACAATGCCGA
Source organism: Sphingomonadales bacterium (assembly GCA_031361925.1). Classification (GTDB taxonomy): domain Bacteria; phylum Pseudomonadota; class Alphaproteobacteria; order Sphingomonadales; family Sphingomonadaceae; genus Sphingorhabdus_B. The sequence goes on along the minus strand of JANLRW010000226.1, from coordinate 23,292 downwards.
TAGGCGCTTGCCTTCGGTGACCGCCACAGATTCGGGGGGTGCTGTCTGCGCTTGGGCAGCGACGCTGAACGGCGCAAGCAGCGCGGCGGTTGCGAGCAGCAATATTTTGGCGGATTTCATGACGGCTTCTCCAAATGACGAACACGCCGCAGATGCAGCGTCGAATGGGCCTGTCTCGCAAGTCAGCCGATAAGGCGCAATAAAATTTCGACAGACAGCAATTTTGCTTTTGCCGACAGCGCGCATTTCCGAACTGGCGGCTTGCTCTGGCCGCAAAGCGCGTCATAACGGTCGAGCAAAAGCGGCGGAGCGTTGGTTATAACTTTTTTATTGGTGATTGCATTGATAGTCGTTGGTGTTGTGCTGTTCCAGACGCAGCGCGACCTTAATCGAATCCGCGAACGATTGGACAATTTGGAAGGCCGTGCGGTCGGCACGTCGCCGGAAGCACCTGTGGTCGCGGTTGACCCGGAACCGGAATATCGCGTGGCCGCAAAAGTGACGGGCAGGCGAACAGCATCGGTCATCCGGACACCGTCAGCGGCGCCACCTGAAACCCGTCTGCCCGAGGCGTCGGAGCCGCAGCCCTCCGCCTCGCGCTTGGCTAACTTGAGCTTCGAAAGTCTGGTTGGCGGCAAGCTTCCGATCTGGGTTGGCGGGATATCTCTGGTGTTCGCCGGATTTTTCCTCGTTCGCTATACCATAGAGGCAGGTCTGTTTGGCCCCGGCGCTCGCTCGATCACCGCCACGATCTTCGCGCTGGCAATGATCGCCATGAGCGAACTCGGCGGGCGCTTACCCAAAATCGGTGCGTCGTTCACTGCCGACCCGCGCATCGGGCAGAGCCTCGCAGGTGCGGGCGTCGCAACGCTTTACGGCACACTTTACATGGCCGCCGAAATCTACGGGCTGATCGGCGTGCCTTCCGCGTTCATCTTAGTCATTGTTGTAACTGCCATCGCATTCGCCCTATCGCTCCGTCATGGCCCACCGACCGCGCTGATGGGCCTTATCGGCGGATTTGCCGCACCGTGGGTTGCGGGGATGGGGGCGAGCAATTTGCCGACCCTGTTGCTCTATCTCGCCGTGTTCATCGCGGCGTTATTTGGGCTAGCGATTTGGCGCCGCTGGTTGTGGCTGCTGGTGCTGGCATCAGGTGGCGGCGTTCTGTGGAGCTTTGCGATGCTGGTGAGTGCCGAGAGCGATCTCGGGCTGCTCGGCGGATTTATAGCGGTATCGGGCGCAGGCGCATTGATCGCAGCTAAGCGCTTTGCCGAAACGAAACGCGGCTGGGGCGAGGCAGCGCGTTACTTGCCGATGGCGCTGGCGCTTTTGCAACTGGCAATATTGCTGCCCAAGATGGAATTCGCCGCAACTGGCTGGCTGTTCTATTTTGCGCTCTCCGCGCTGTCGATAGCGCTGGCGTGGCGCGACAAAGCGCTGCTGCCGCTGGTTGGTGGCGCTTTGCTGCTGGCCGCTGGGCCATTATCGGGCGCGTGGAGCGAAACCGGCGCTACCAATCTGACGGTAGCGATGACGATCAGTATCGCATTGTTGTTTGGGCTAGCGGGCCATGTCCGCGCGCGGGCAACTGAGGATGCGCAGTGGTGGGCGTTGGTTGGGTTGGCGGCACCGGTCCTGTGCTGGTTCACGGCCTTACTCAGCGATAGCAGCGCAGTCAGCGACACGCGCTGGGGGATTACCGCGATGTTGGCGGCACTGCCAAGCGGCTTTATGGCGTGGGAATGGCACCGTCGCGCGCGCATCGGCATCGTGCAGGCGTGCGCGACCGCAGCCACCGCTTTAATGCTATGGATGGCGTGCGTAAACATCTTCGAAGAGGAGCATATAGCAAGCTACAGTGCAGCCATCGCGTTGGCGGTTGCGGCTTGGGCAAGGGTCTGCGGCGGTAAAGCGGAGCGCCGCGTTGCGATTGTGCCGCTGGCCTTTGCGATGCTGGCGACAGCCGCGTTGTCCCACGAGTTTTGGAATGCGCTTGCTTCCTCGCTTGCAGGCGAAAAGGCGCTGTTCGACTATTTGCCATTTGTCACTGATGCACTTCGGTCAACATTGGTTCCCGCAGTTCTCATCGGCGCGATTGCTTGGCAGCCCTATTTTGCTACTGGTCACAAGACCCGGGTGGCTGCGCTTGCCGTGGCTGGCGCAGGGGTCGGAGCGTTCGTCTGGCTAATCGCCAAACAACCGGCGGCGATTGCGACGCCAGCCGACTTCATCCGTTTGGGCTTTGCCGAGCGGGTCATCTTCACGCAGATATTGTTCGGATTGGGCTGGCTGGCGTTGACGCAAGCTACGGCGCGCCACTGGCCAAGTCTTGCCAATGTCGGCTGGGTGGTTGCGGGCGTCGCGTTGTTTCGCTTCGTCTGGTTCGACCTGTTGCTGCTCAATCCAGTGATGGTCCCACAAGCCGTGGGACCGGTGCCAGTCGCCAATCTGGTAACCGGGCATTTGGCGCTGACCGCGTTGTGGCTGTGGCTGATGGCCAAGCAGGCCCCACCGCGCTTTGTCATCGCAGCGCATGGGTTGAGCCTCGGCACAATGATCGTGGCCGTCTTCGCCACCATCCGCCAAGCGGTGCAGGGCAATTTGATTTCGGGCGCGGCAATAGAAACTGGCGAGAATTATCTTTATTCTGCAGGGCTACTGGCGCTTTCGATTGCATGGCTGGTCATCGGCATCACGCGTGGCAGCAAGTTGCTCCGCATTGCAGGGCTGCTCTTGCTGACTTTGGTGACACTCAAAGTTTTCCTGATCGACGCTGCCGCGCTCACTGGCATCTTGCGGATACTCTCGTTCCTCGGTCTTGGCATCGCTCTGATCGGAATCGGTTGGGCTTATGGCCGCCTGATGGCCGTGGACAAGACGGCGAAAGCCGTTTAGCCGCGCCGCCATGTTGAAGCGGCTCTATGACTGGATGATGGAAAAGGCGGCACACGCCCATGCGACACGCTGGCTGTTCCTGTTCTCCTTCGTCGAATCGAGTTTCTTCCCGATTCCGCCGCATCCCTTGCTCGGGCTGATGTGTTTGGCGCGACCGGACAAGGCGCTCCGTTACGGATTTATCTGCACGCTGGCCTCGGTGTTGGGCGGTTTGTTTGGCTACGCCATAGGCTATTTTGCGTATGAAACCATCGGCATTTCGCTTTTGAAAGCGCTCGGCCTATGGGACAGTTTTCCCGCCGCTGCGTGTTATCTGCGTGAATATGGTGCGGAGATCATCTTGGTCAAAGGCGCAACGCCGATTCCGTTCAAGCTGTTGACGCTGACCGCCGGATTTATTCACATGAACCTGTTTACCTTCATCTGGGCCAGCGTTTTGAGCCGTGCGTTCCAGTTCATGCTTGTCGGGTTCTTGTTCTGGAAATTCGGCGCGCCAATCAAAAAGTTTATCGAGAAATATTTAGCGCTGTTAAGCGCAGCATTTGTGGTGCTGGTGGTCGGCGGCTTTATCGCTTTTAGCCTACTGGCAGGCGGAGGTGCCGAAACCAGCGAGAAATGCGCCGGCGTGACGACGATGCAGCAGGTGGTCGCGGACTAGTTCGCAAATATCATCGTATCGTCGGCAAAGGCCTTGAACTCAAGCGCATTGCCACTTGGGTCTTGAAAAAACATCGTCGCCTGCTCGCCGATTTCGCCCTTGAAACGGATATGCGGTTCGATGCCGAAATGCGTGCCTGCCGCCTTCAACCGCGCTGCCAGTTCTTGCCATTGTTGCATTGTCAGAATGACGCCGAAATGCGGCACTGGGACATTATGGCCATCGACCGGACTATGCACGACCGCCGCGCGCGCCGACGAATCGAGATGTGCGACGATCTGGTGGCCGTAGAAATTGAAGTCGATCCAATGATCCGATGACCGGCCCTCTTCGCAGCCCATAACATCGCCGTAAAAGCTTCGGGTGGCGGCTAGGTCATGCACCGGAAATGCCAAGTGAAATGGGCGTAGCGTCACTGGGCTTTCACCGGCTTGGGCAGCGGCGCATTTACGGCGTCGGCAGTTTTCAACTCGCTGGTCATTTGGACGATGCAGGCACCCACGTCGATTGCACTGCGACCATTCGCCTGCCGGGCCTTCGCCGCTTCGGTCATGGCAAACGCAACTATTTCGCGCGGCTGACCGCTTTCCTCGACAATTTGAGCGCCGACGAGGCCGGTCCAGCGCCTGCCGTCGACTGTTACGTCCGGGAACATGGTATTGTTTGGCACTCCGCGTTTTTGCTTATCGGCGAGGATGGCGATCTCAACCACGCAGGCGATGTCGCGTTGATGCATATCGGTAAACGAAGTCGGCGCGGCAAGGGCGAGAGCGAAAATCAGCATATCGAAGACTTAGCAACACGTGGCTGAACAGCAAGCAACGATGATTGCATTTGTCACAACACATATGCAAAGCAGCGCCGATGCAAAAAATCGGACAGTTCATCGCCAAATATCCGCGCTGGATTGCGCTTGTTGCTGGCGTGGCTTCGGCAACCGGCTTTGCGCCGCTAAACCTTTGGCCGGTGACTTTAGCCTGCTTTGCGCTGTTCATCCATCTGGTGGGGCAGGCCCAAAACGGTCGGCGCGCAGCGATGATCGGATGGCTGTTCGGGGTTGGACATTTTACCATCGGCAACCAGTGGATTGCGGTCGCCTTTACTTTTCAAGCGGCAATGCCGATCTGGCTGGGCTATGTCGCGGTGGTGGCGCTGGCGCTCTATCTGGCGGTCTATCCGGCGCTGGCAGCGCTCGGGGCTTGGTGGGTTGCGAATATTCCCGTCCACTTCAGGGGAGGGGACGAGCGGCGAAGCGGCGGAGGGGCGGGGTCTGTCAGTGTGACGCCGCGCCGGACTGATAGACCCCATCCCAAACCCTCCCTTGAAGGGGAGGGGCTTAAACTCCCCCTCATCCTCGCCTTTGCCGGATTCTGGATCATTACCGAATGGCTGCGAAGCTGGGTGTTTTCGGGCTATGTGTGGAATCCACTAAGTGTAATTGCAGTTATGGATGGTGCTACACCGGCGCATTGGATTGGCACGTACGGACTTTCTGGTTTGCTGGTGCTGCTGGGCGGGTTGATTCTGCTGCTAGCCCGGCTTCAATGGCGTTCCCTTGCAGTAGCTGGTTTGCCGCTGGCAATTTTTTGGACATTGTCGTTTCTTGCATTTTGGAGTGCCAGTATAACTGCCGCAATTAACTCGAAAGTTGTTGGTAGACCAACGCGACCGACTCTCACCATCGTCCAACCCAAAATCAGCCAGGCCGACAAATATGCTCCTGGCTACGACGCGGTCAATTTTGCCAAGCTGGCAATGAGCAGCCGCCCTTTGCCGGACCAAGGCTCCCGCCTTCTCCTCTGGCCCGAAGCCGCGCTCCCCGACTATCTCGAAGACGGCTATCCATACCGCTATTACCAGTTCCAGCCCGGCGAAAGCGCCGTAGGCGCGCGGAAACGGCTGACCACACTGATGGGCAAAGGCGATGTCTTGGTAACCGGCGCGAACCGGCTGGTCATCGAAAAGGGCCAGCTGGTCGCCGCGCACAACAGTGTGTCGGCGCTTGATTCAGATGGCAAGCTGCTCGGCCATTATGACAAGGCGCATCTGGTGCCTTATGGCGAATATTTGCCGCTGCCATGGCTGCTGCGGCCATTGGGGCTGGCGCGGCTGGTGCCGGGCGATCTGGATTTTTGGCCCGGGCCGGGGGCGCAGACTTTGGCCGTCCGCGTCGGCGGCAAGCCGGTAAAGGTCGGTATGCAAATCTGCTATGAGATCATCTTTTCCGGCCAGACGGTTGACCGTAAAAACCGCCCCGATTTCATCTTCAACCCGTCGAATGACGCATGGTTTGGCACCATCGGCCCGCCGCAGCATCTGGCGCAGGCGCGGCTGCGCGCTATCGAAGAAGGTCTGCCAGTAGTGCGTGCGACGCCAACGGGGATCAGTGCGGTAATCGACGCTGACGGGCGCATCGTGGATAGCCTGCCTTTGGGCAAAGCGGGACGTATCGACGTGCGGCTGCCAGTGGCAAAGGCCCCCACATTGTTTGCGCGCTACGGCAATATCCTGCCCGTCGGCTTCGCGCTGTTGTTGATCGCATTCGCATTATTGCCGCTTGCCCGCAGGAAGACTTCTCGCTAAGGCGCGCCTCGATATAAAGAATTCTTTATACGCAGACACAGCCAACTTATACTGGAACAACCATGCGTCACGACTATCTTTTCACGTCTGAATCCGTCTCCGAAGGTCATCCCGACAAAGTATCCGACCAGATTTCCGACGCGATCGTCGACCTGTTCCTGTCGAAAGACCCAGAAGCGCGGATCGCGTGCGAAACGCTGACCACAACCCAATTGGTGGTGCTCGCTGGTGAAATCCGCTGCAAGGGCGTTTATGAAAATGGCGCATGGGCCGACGGCGCGAAGGAAGAAATCGAATCGACGGTCCGCCGCACCGTTAAGGAAATCGGCTACGAGCAGTTGGGTTTTCATCATGAAACGCTGACATTCATGAACAACCTCCACGGTCAATCCGCACATATCGCGCAAGGCGTGGACGCGAGCGGCAACAAGGATGAAGGCGCTGGCGACCAAGGCATCATGTTCGGCTACGCCACCGACGAAACGCCAGATTTAATGCCAGCGACGCTTTACTATAGCCACAAAATCCTCGAGCAAATGGCCGCCGACCGGCACTCGGGCGCGGCGCCGTTTCTGGAGCCGGACGCCAAGAGCCAGGTTACCCTTCGCTACGAAGGCAGCGTCCCTGTCGCCGCAACCGCAATCGTTGTTTCAACCCAGCACGCGCCCGGTTACGACACAGGCGAAAACGAAGCGGCGCTCCACGCCTATGTGAAGAACGTCATCGCGGGCATACTGCCAGCGAACCTTCTCACTGAAACCGAATATCATATCAACCCGACGGGAAGCTTTGAAATCGGCGGCCCCGACGGCGATGCTGGCCTGACCGGTCGCAAGATCATCGTCGACACTTACGGCGGCGCAGCCCCGCATGGTGGCGGGGCATTTTCGGGCAAAGACCCGACCAAGGTTGACCGCTCGGCAGCCTATATCACGCGCTATCTGGCGAAGAATATCGTCGCCGCCGGCCTTGCTACACGCTGTACCATACAGCTTGCTTATGCGATTGGCGTGTCGAAGCCGTTGTCGCTTTATGTCGATACGCACGAAACTGGCACGGTTGGCGATGACAGGATCGAAGCGGCAATCATGGGCATCGAGGCATTGGGCGGCCTGACCCCGCGTGGTATCCGCACGCATCTTGGTCTCAACAAGCCGATTTACCGCAAGACCGCAGCTTACGGCCATTTTGGCCAAAAGGCAGACGGCGATTTCTTCCCATGGGAACGGCTCGATCTGGTCGACGCGTTGAAGGCGGCTCTTTAAACATTCATACTTGCCACGCGTGATCTTCGGGTTAGGCTTGGCGAATGAACAGGCACTGCGCAAAATTTATTTCGGTTCTTGCTGCCACCGCGCTGACTAGTAACGCTTGTGTACCTGCAACTGCAAAAGCCGCCAAACCGGTGCTGGCAAAAAGATCGCTGTGCAATTTCGGTGCTTGGTCATCCGACACCGATCCAAAGGGTCTAAACGTCCGTTCTGGCCCATTCCCCGATGCTCCGATTGTCGGCACGTTGCCGCCGCCAGAATCCAGCGCGGAAAGCGGTGATGATACGAAATTCGCGACCGAATTTCATGTGGCTGAGGCGCAAAATGGTTGGTTCCGCATCGAAAATGCCAAGCGGTGGGCGGAAAGCATTTCCAACCGCCCAGGACAATACCGGGCGCTGCCATCGGGCTGGATTAGCGGAAAAAAGATTTATGTGACTATCTACTCGGAAACCGGGTTTTCCGCGGCCGATGTCATAAAGAGCAAAATTCTTTGGCGCGGGGATTGGGGTGACCTGCAAACGAAAATGACCGGGATGAGCGATTGCAAAGGCGAATGGGCAAAAGTCACTTACCGGACAGCAAGTGGCGAAAATTCTGCGTGGTTCAGGGGGATCTGCGCTATTCAAGAAACCACCTGTGGCGCAAGTTGGGACAGCGCCAAAGAGGTTGACGGATTGCGACAGCGTTAACGTCGGGAGTAAACGCCAAGGCTTGCAAGGCAACGACCTTGCCCAAGCCAGCCTTGACCGCTAATCGCGCCAATATATGAACGACCCGACGACGATTAACCGGCTTTATGGCCGGTCCAAAGGCAAGCGCCTGCGCGAAGAGCAGGCGGCTTTGGTCGAAAGCCTGTTGCCCCAGATTAGTGTGCCGGATGACGGCGTTGTGTCATCGCAGAGCCTGTTCGGCGATATGCGACCGTTGCATTTGGAAATCGGCTTTGGCGGCGGCGAGCATTTGGCCACGCGCGCCGACATGCTTCCCGACCATGGCTTCATCGGCTGCGAACCCTATCTCAACGGCGTGGCGATGGCGCTGCCGCAAATCCGCGACGGCAATTTGCACAATATCCGTCTGCACATGGGCGACGCGCTCGACGTTCTGCGCCGTGTGCCCGATGGATCGCTGAGCTTCGTCTATCTGCTCCACCCTGACCCTTGGCCCAAGGTCCGCCACATCAAACGGCGAATGATGAACGACGGGCCGGTGGAGATGATCGCTGCGAAACTAAAACCCGCTGGCGAATTCCGCTTCGGCACCGACCACCCGGTCTATCTGCGGCATGCTTTGATGGTGATGAGGCGACACCGCGACAAGTTCGAATGGCTGGCGGAAAAAGCGTCAGACTTCCAAACCCGCCCCGGCGGCTGGCCCGAAACCCGCTACGAAGCCAAGGCGCGCAAGCTGGGGCATGAAGTGTGGTATTTCCGATTTCGGCGGGTGGCGGTTTAGAACATCTACAGTTCGGTGACCGAATATTCCGGCGTTCCCGACCAAGTTAGCCGCAGTATCGCACCTTGCACAACGGACTGAACAACATTGGGCCAAAGTGCGGCGATGCAAGTGCCGTGTTTATGCCGCACCGATGGATAGATGATGCCATTATGACCCTCGGCACGCGCAGAAGCGGCTAATGCATTGCCCGCCGGATAGCCAACCGCAGGATCGGAAGCAAGCGCAGGGTGCGCCGGAAATGTCCGAAGGTCGACAAACAGCCCTGCCATGCTTGCGAGCATCTCGCCATATTCAACCACAGCGTTGAAATCGCCCGCATCGGCCAGCGCCCGGGTCAGGTGATAGCCGACCTCGGCGATGCAGGTCTGTGTATCGAGTGCGGCATACCACGCGCCGCGGTCGGCGGGGCTGAAGCGCATGGGTTCGCGCGGCTTTGCATAGGCAAAGCTTGCGTTGATGAACCGCGCGTGCGGCACACCGTGGACCAGCTCTTCGGCGCTTAGCCCACCCCGGCCGCGTTGTTCGGCGATCAACCTGCCGCTGGTGGCCCCCTCGATTTCGGCAAGTAGCGCAAGTTCATCGGGCGTATCGGCAAGCGGCGTTAACACCGCTTCGCGCAACCGCGCGCTTGCTACCAGCCGGATTGTCCGTGGAAAGGCCTCGCGGACGAGGGACCATGATTGCTGGTTTTCAAAGACCTCCACGCAGCGCGTCGATATATTGCCGGGTTTCAATCATCCGCGGAATACCGCCTTCAATCATGGCGTTGATCGGCGATTTGCGGTCAAAGACAGGTGAACGGTTCGCAAGCCTGGGCCAGCGGTCAGCCATATCGTCTGCAAACAACAGGTGCAGTCCCTTGAACACGCCGATCAGCGCGGATGCGCGGGTCAACTGGTCCTGACTCAAGCAGCCATCCCACTTACCAGCCTTCATCCGGTCCCATGTGCTTTCGGATACACCCAGAAGTGCGGCGCCATCGGCATTGCTTCCGTCCCAAGCGTCGATGAGTCGAAGCACAGCTTTGACCGCTGCAGATGTAAGGCGGCGACGATCGGCTTCGCCCGAAAAAGTTTGCAGCCCTTCGGGTGCTACTGTTTTGTCTTGAATGAATGCTACACTAGCCATAAGCGTCTCCTGACGCGCATATAAGCATCACGTGGTGCGAATGTCAATGGATGACAGAGACAAGGCGCCGCTTGCAAAATAGGATTTGCCTTGGCAGCTTAGCGTTGACACCGCCAACCGCCCTATCGCTATAGAGGCATCCAATCAACGGACGATGACATTTAGTGTGACTTTTCGAACTTGAAAATTTGCAATCCACAGTCAACTTGCTCAGAAATCTGCGGGTTTTCAGCGCGTCGTGGTTCCCATCTCGACCTTTTCGACCCATTCGGGGTAAAAGCTCGGGGCCCGTTTTGACCAGCCGGGGGCAGTTGCTGCCGCTTCGCTGATGGATTGCAGCAACGCCTTGCGTCGTTCGGGCTGCAGGTGCGGCATCGAGGCAGCGGCGCAGAAGGCGGCAGGCAGCCAAGGTCTTGCGTCGGCGGCGACCAGTCGCTCGTATAGAAAACGATAGGCGGCAAAACCATCGAGGCGGCCTTGGCCCAAATCAAATGCCGAAACCGTCACCAACGGCGCAAGAAAAATCTCGGCATCTTCGATCGAACTGGAATCGGGGATGAGCGCGCGGATTTCGGGCAGCTTGTCATAAAATATATGCTGCGCCTTGATACTCGCCGCTTCGACAGCATCGCGCGACCAGAGCGCGATGGCATCCTTGCGGTCGAAGGCGACATCGAGCGACCTGCGGATATAGCGCTGCGTGGCGGCGCTAAAGCTCGCAAATTCCTTGATTTCCGCCAGGGTCAACATCCCCGGTCCGTCATTGTTGCTCTTCGTCATGGTCCCAATTCCCCTGTTACCATTGAAGCCTCGTTGTGCACGAAACATGGTTAGCGAATGGTTAACGAAGTGGGAATCCCTAAAAGTTTCGACCAAGTCTGATACCGCTTCGACAAGGGACGCGCGAAACGGTGCATCTCGGCAAAAAAGGGCTATGTAAAACTCATGCCGCTTACGCAGCCCCGCAAAGCCCTTGTCGGCCACCAGATGGCGCTGTTGACGATTGCAGGCTTTTGGGCATTCTATGCGCTGGTCCTGTCTCTTCGAGCGGCGCTGCTCGATTTTCCTGCGCAAGAGATTCTTTTTGAACGCCGGATTACCGTCGCCATTATCGGCATAATTCTGACTTGGCTGCTGTATTCCGGACTACGACTGGTGGATCGCCAGCCGCTCGGGTACCGCGTTGGAATTGCCTTTATTTCTGCGATTCCCTGCGCGTTGGCAATTGCATCCGCCAATTTCTATGTGTTCAATCTTTATGACCCTATCAGCCTGTTCAAGGATCCGGCGTTAGGCAATAGCTTTAAAGAGCTCCGAGAAGAGCTTGGCTTCACATTCTGGCAAGAAATTGCCGACATTGCGGTCACGCACTATTTCTTTGTTATCGCTTGGGCATCGTTATACCTTGCGTTGGGCTATGCACGCGAAGTGCGCGAGGCCGAACGCAAGGCGTCGCGTTATGCGCAGGCGGCGCAGGATAGCGAACTGCGGTCGCTGCGTTATCAGGTCAACCCGCATTTCCTGTTCAATACGCTCAATTCACTGTCGAGCCTCGTGATCACCGGTAAGCCGAAAGAAGCCGAGGCGATGATCCAGAACCTGTCGAACTTCTACCGCACCAGTCTGAACAGTGACCCGCTTGAAGACGTTTCACTGGCCGAGGAGGTTGATCTGCAGCGGCTCTATCTCGACATCGAAGCCGTGCGCTATCCCGAGCGGCTGCGCACTGTCATCGACATCGCGCCAGAGCTGATGAACCAGCATGTGCCGGCGCTCATCCTGCAGCCGTTGGTCGAAAATGCGATCAAATACGGCGTGTCGCGCGTCGGTAGACCGGTTACGATTGGAATCAAGGCAACACACAGCGACGCCATGATGGTCATCAGCGTCACCGATGATGGCGACCCGGTGAACGGCAGCAAAGACGGTGGTAGCGGGATCGGCCTTGCCAATGTCCGCGACCGGCTGGAGGCGCGTTACCGGAGTGCCGCATCGTTGCGAACGAGCGCATTATCCGAGGGTGGTTTCGTTGCCACGCTCACGCTGCCGCTGAGCCACAGGACTAACGAATGAATCGCTTGCGCACCATCATTGTCGATGACGAACCACTGGCGGTCGAGCGGCTCGAAATTTTGTGCAACGAGCAACCCGCGATTGAAATCGTCGGCACCGCCAGCGACGGCGTTGCGGCGCTGCGGCTGGCGCAGCAGCTGACCCCCGACCTGATGTTTTTGGACATCGGGATGCCGAAGATGGACGGAATTAATGCGGCGCGCGCTCTGGGCCTGATGGAGCGCAAGCCGGCAATCATATTGGTCACTGCTTATGACAATTTTGCCGTCGAAGCATTTGACCTCGATATTGTCGATTATGTCCTCAAGCCGGTTTCAAGCGAACGGCTGGGCCGCGCGATTGCCCGCGCGCAAACCGGGCTTGATGCGCCGGCGGCGGGCGATGCCAAAGCCGCCGATGGCTATGCCAGCGAGTTCTGGGTATCGCACCGCGCCGAGCTTATCCGTGTGGCCGCGGTCGATATTGCGCGCATCGAGGCTGAGCGTGATTATATGCGGCTGTTCACCGGCGGGCGTAGCTATTTGCTGCACCAGACGATCTCCACGCTTGAGCAAAGATTGAACCCCGACCATTTCCAACGCATTCATCGCAGCCATATCGTCCGCCGCGATCTAATAACCGGGCTGCGCCATGAAGGCGGCGGGGTATGGCACGCGCTTTTGGGCGACGATTTGTCGATGCGCATCGGACGAAAGTATTTGGCCGACGTCAAACGGCTCGCTGGCAAATAAAAAGCCCCGGCAATTTGTGCCGGGGCTTCCCACGCAATTGACTCGTTTTAATTGCCTACGATGGCCGCCTGTTCTTTGGCAGCAAGGCGTTTGCCATCCTGATAGCGGGCAATAGTGCGTTCGACCTTTGGCATGGCCGACGCCCTCGCTTGAGCCTCACAGCGCGCGAGGTCGGCCTTTTCGGGCAGGCTGAATGCACGCGGGCTGCCGCAAACTTGGACGACGGCGTTATTGATGCGTGCTTGAAGCCGCTCTTGGCCTTTGGCACTCGCCAGATCGAGATCGTGATAATATACGGGCTTGGTCTTTACACCCGCCGTGGCAGGAACCGAAACCACACATGCGGCAGCAGCTGCGCAACCAAGCGCAATCGTCTTGATGGTAACCATGGTGAACATCCTTTATTTGTCATTCATGGCTGTGGCGATTTTCCGCCATCAGCCGATGGGAGAGGGTTGCAGGCGGATCAACATCTGTAGCTGGGGAGCATGTGGTGCGGGTCCGTCCTGCGAGACAGCCAATAGCCCGACTGTATTGCTCGGGCATTACAGTTTCGATTAAGCGCAAAGACAATCGACAGTTCGACAAGCAGCAATGCAAACAAACAATGTTGTTCGACCAACGGCATTTATAGCAATTTTATTACACTACCGTCAGATCAGCCCAGCAAGCGGACTCGATGGGTCGGCATATAATCGGCGGCCCATGCGGCCCGCAAGATAGGCCATGCGTCCCGATTCGACTGCCAGCTTCATCGCAGTCGCCATCGCAATCGGGTTTTTCGCCTCAGCAATCGCGGTGTTCATCAACACACCGTCGCAGCCAAGCTCCATCGCGACTGCTGCATCGGACGCGGTGCCGACACCTGCATCGACGAGCACTGGAACTTTGGCACCCTCGACAATCAGACGAATGGTGACTCGGTTCTGGATACCGAGACCCGAGCCGATCGGCGCGCCGAGTGGCATGACCGCGACCGCGCCTGCATCCTCAAGCTGCTTGGCGGCTATCGGATCATCGACGCAATAGACCATTGGCAGGAAACCTTCGTTGGCCAGCACTTCGGTCGCCTTCAGCGTTCCGCGCATATCGGGGTAGAGCGTCTTGGCCTCGCCCAGCACCTCAAGCTTCACCAGATCCCAACCGCCCGCTTCACGTGCCAGCCGCAGGGTGCGGATCGCGCTGTCGGCATCAAAACACCCGGCGGTGTTGGGCAGATAAGTATATTTTTTTGGATCAATATAGTCGGTCAGCATTGGTGCTTTTGGATCGGACACGTTCACGCGGCGAACGGCAACGGTGATGATTTCCGCGCCCGACGCGACCAAGGCCGCTGAATTCTGCTCAAAGTCCTTATACTTACCGGTGCCGACAATCAGCCGCGAGTTGAAGGTCCGACCGGCAACGCTCCAACTGTCGCCTTGCCCGCCGCCAACGAAGTGGACGATCTCGAGCACATCGCCGTCAGCCAGCCGCACATCGGCCAAGGTTGATCGCGGCACGATTTCTAGGTTCCGCTCGACCGCAACTTTAGCTGGGTCAAGGCCGATATCGCGCACGAGATCAGCCACGCTTGCACCAGCCGCAATGCCGCGCGCTTCGCCATTTAGAGTAAGGGAGATTGTATCGGCCATCGCGGAAAGGGTCATTTCGTCTCGCTTTTTTGCTTGGTGGCCATATAGTGCGCTGGTCGCGCGGTGCGCAACCGATAGTGTCGCAAATCGAACGGGGAAAATATTTGTCCGACCGGCCAGTTATTTTTGTTCTCAATGGTCCAAACCTCAATCTGCTCGGCACTCGCGAGCCGGAGATTTACGGCACCGATACGCTCGACGATATTGCCGGACGGCTCGATGATCAGGCACGGGTGGCAGGCGCTGATATCGACTTTCGACAATCCAACCATGAGGGGCATTTGATCGACTGGTTGCACGAGGCAAAGGCCGTCGGAGCGAAGGCGGTTTTGTTGAATGCGGCTGGCTACACTCACACCTCGGTTGCGCTGCACGACGCAATCAAAGCAATCGAGTTGCCTGTAATCGAAGTGCATTTGTCAGACCCGCACAAGCGGGAAGATTTCCGGCATCGCAGCTATGTCGGCATGGCGGCAGTTGCATGCTTTGCAGGGCACGGGGCAAAATCATACGAACTGGCGCTGGACGCGGCGTTACAACTTTGACATTAGACCCGACTGATCCGACCCCGGGTGCGCAAGGAGTAAAAATATGGCGGTAAAATCTGGCAGCAGCGGCGGGATGCAGGTCGATACCGATTTGGTGCGCGAGCTGGCGGCAATGCTGAACGATACCGGGTTAAGTGAAATCGAGGTTGGCGACGGCGAACGCAAAATCCGCGTTTCTCGCATGATGACTGCGGTGGCGACGCAGGTTGCAGCGGCTCCGGTTGCGGCATTGCCCGCGTCAGCCGGTGCGCCTGCCGAAGCGGCAAAACCTGCGATTGCCGCCAACGCTCTAAAATCACCAATGGTCGGCACGGCTTATCTGACCCCCGACCCCGAAGCGCCGCCATTTGTCGCCGTTGGCCAGCAAGTGAGTGCAGGCGATACCGTGCTAATTATCGAAGCGATGAAGGTGATGAACCCGATCATCGCTGCAACGTCTGGAACAGTCACCGCCATCTATGTCGAAAGCGGCCAGCCTGTCGAATTCGACCAGCCATTGATGGTAATCGAATAAAGATGGGCATTGAAAAAATCCTGATTGCCAATCGCGGCGAGATTGCGCTTCGCATCCACCGCGCCGCGCATGAAATGGGAATTAAGACGGTGGCGGTGCATTCTACCGCCGACGCGGACGCGATGCACGTTCGGTTGGCCGACGAGGCAATATGCATCGGACCGCCGTCGGCCACCGATAGCTATCTGAACATTCCGGCAATCATCTCCGCAGCTGAGATCAGCCATGCCGATGCTATCCATCCCGGCTACGGCTTTCTCTCCGAAAATGCGCAGTTTGCCGAAATCGTCGAAAGCCACGACATTACCTGGATTGGCCCCAAGCCCGAACATATCCGCACGATGGGCGATAAGGTCGAGGCCAAGCGTTCGGCGGGCAAATTGGGCTTGCCGTTGGTTCCCGGTTCCGACGGCGCAATCGAAGATGTCGGCGAGGCCAAGGCAATCGCCCGCGATATCGGCTATCCGGTCATCATCAAGGCGGCCTCTGGCGGTGGTGGGCGCGGGATGAAGGTGGTCAATTCCGAAGAGGAGTTGGAAAGTCAGATGCAGCAGGCGGGCACCGAGGCCAAAGCAGCGTTCGGTGATGCGACGGTCTATCTCGAAAAATATCTCGGCAATCCGCGCCATATCGAGTTCCAGATTTTCGGCGATGGCAATGGTGCCGCTGTCCATTTGGGTGAGCGCGATTGTTCGCTGCAGCGCCGCCACCAAAAGGTTCTGGAAGAAGCGCCATCGCCTGTATTATCTGCCGCGGAGCGCGACCGGATGGGAATGATCTGCGCCGATGCGATGGCCGATATGGGCTACCGCGGCGCTGGCACGATTGAGTTTCTTTGGGAAAATGGCGAGTTCTATTTCATCGAAATGAACACGCGGTTGCAGGTCGAGCATCCGGTTACCGAAATGATCACCGGCATCGATCTCGTGCGCGAACAAATCCGCGTAGCGGAGGGCAAGCCGCTGTCGATTACGCAAGCCGACGTTACCTTCACCGGCCATGCGGTCGAATGCCGGATCAATGCCGAAGACCCCGTGACATTCATGCCGTCGCCCGGCACTGTCAGCTGGTATCATCCCCCCGGCGGGCTGTATGTCCGCGTCGATAGCGGGCTGTATCACGGGTATAAAGTGCCGCCTTATTATGACAGCATGATCGCCAAGCTGATCGTTTACGGGGCAACGCGTGAGGGCTGCCTGATGCGTCTTCGCCGGGCGCTTGGCGAGTTTGTGATTGAGGGCATGAAAACCACGATCCCCTTGCACCAGAAACTGCTCGAAGATCCAGATTTCCAGAACGGTGATTACACGATCAAATGGCTCGAAGAATGGTTGGCGCGCGAAAATCCATGAGACTCGGCCGCCGCCAGGTGGTTCTGGGGTTGGCGATCATCCCGCTCGCCACTTGTGTGCCAGCGCGGCCGGACAAGGATGCGCCGTTCGTCCCGGCGAAGAAGGCACAGGCGCTGGCACCCGGCGACCCGAAGCGGTTGGTGGAGTTGGTGAAGCTCGATCCGTCGATCAAACTCGATATGCGTTATGCGACCGCCAACAATTTCACCGGACGCGTGCTGTATTCCGAAGCGCGTGCGTTCATGAGCGCCACTGCCGCTCAAGCACTTGTCCGCGCGAGCACCGCTGCCCGGGCCGATGGCTTCGGCTTGACCATTTACGACGCCTACCGG
Organism: Sphingomonadales bacterium; assembly: GCA_031361925.1. GTDB lineage: Bacteria > Pseudomonadota > Alphaproteobacteria > Sphingomonadales > Sphingomonadaceae > Sphingorhabdus_B. The sequence goes on along the minus strand of JANLRW010000226.1, from coordinate 6,109 downwards.
CCGTGGCGGGTGACGAAGCAATTGTGGGACGCAACACCGAACGGTCCAAAAAAGAACTATGTTGCCAACCCGAAACGCGGTTCCAAACATAACCGCGGTTGCGCGGTTGATCTGACTTTGCACGATCTGAAAACCGGGGCGTTGGTTGACATGCCGACCGAGTTTGATGACTTCTCCGAAAAAGCGCACCGCGATTATGCCGGGGCCAGCACAACTGCAATGGCAAACCGCGCACGGTTGCAACGCTATCTCGAGGCGCAAGGCTTTGTCGGGCTGTCGAACGAATGGTGGCATTTCGATTTCACCGGATGGCAGGATTATCCGGTGATGGACGTGCCATTCGATAAAATCACCTGACCTGATCGGTTCATCAAAACGCTTCCTTTCATGAATATGTATGGCCGGTTCAGCCATGCTTCAGAACGAATCGACCATTTACCAATTTAACGCAGGCGGCATTGGGCCCCTGTATTGGGGAATGATCATGAACAAGATTATTTTGGCAAGTTTGGCGGTAGCAACAGCGTTGACGCCGCTGGCATCGCAGGCTGCGAACACCGCGCCGCAAATGCCGCGCGCTTCTGCACACAGCGATAATGACGCGAATTTCCAACGCGGCGAAGGTCGTCGGGGTGAAGGACGTGGCCGGGGCGAAGGTCGACGCGGCGGAGACGGCCAAGGCGGCGAACGCAGTCGTGAAGGCAATCGCGGCGAGCGGCGTCAACCCGATCCGGCCCAAGCTGCTCCCGTCCAGACCGATCGTAGTGATCGCCCACGCGACGTGTTCCGCAGCGAGCGCCGCGACGCAAGCCAAGATGGCCGCTATTATGACCGCAACCGCGATGGCAATTTGGACCGCCGCTGGGACCGCAATCGTGATGGCAACCTCGACCGCAGCTATGACCGTAACCGCGATGGCCGGTTAGACCGCCGTTACGACCGCAACGACGATGAACGGATTGACCGGCGATATGATCGTAACCGCAATGGTGACATCGACCGCCGCTATGACCGGAACAATGATAATCGGGTAGACCGCTGGAGCAGCAACTGGCGCAACGACAGCCGTTATGACTGGTATGGACATCGTCAGCGTTACGGGAATTATTACCGCCCCGGTCGCTATTACTCGCCGTATCGCGGGCACAATTACAGCCGTATAAGTATCGGCTTCTCGCTTGGCTCAGGCTATTATGGATCGCGCTACTGGATCAACGATCCGGGTTATTACCGCCTGCCGCCAGCTTATGGTTCGTATCGTTGGGTGCGTTATTATGACGACGTCTTGCTCGTCGATTTGCGCAGCGGACGCGTCGTTGACGTCATTCGCGATTTCTTCTGGTAAGCAAAACGCCAGAACATTGAAGGGCTGGACCACAAAAGTGGTCCGGCTCTTTTTGCTTGTAACATCTGTCGAAGCTGACCAATCTCCCCGCACCAGATCCGGGAGAGAAGAATGATCCGCGCCGTCCTGTTTGCCACCGCCTGCCTGACGCTGGCTAGCCCAGCTCTGGCCGAAACCAAAATCATTCTGGCTGGTAACGCGATCCTCGATCCGGCTAAAGGCATGGTCGGGCCGACTGTAATCATCGTTACCGACGGACGGATCACTGACGTGATGCCTGGATCGGCACCGCCTGACTTTGCCGAGGGAACGGAGATTATTACGCTGGGTGACAAGGTTGTGGTCCCCGGCCTTATCGACCTTCACGTCCATCTGACCGGCGACCCCGGCGGTGATTTCCGCGATGAAGCCGTCGATCCTGACGAATGGGGCGTGGTCATGGGGGTCAAGAACGCAGGGCTGACGGTAAAGGCCGGTTTTACCACGGTGCGTGAGGCGGGATCGGCGCAAAATACCGCATTTGTGCTTCGGCGCGGGACAGCCGAAGGCAAGATCGTCGGCCCGCGCATTGTCGCGGCGGGGCCAGCGCTTTCGATTGTTGGCGGGCACGGGGATGTCACCGGATTTCGCGACGATGTTCTGCATGCGCTGGCGACAGGATATACCTGCACCGGTCCGGTTGAATGCGCAGAGAAGGTTCGCAAGGCGTCCAAGATGGGCGCTGACGTCATCAAGATTACAGCGACCGGAGGCGTGCTTTCGCAACAAGGGCGTGGGCTGGAGGCGCATTTTTCGGCAGACGAAATGACCTCGATTGCTAACACTGCGCATTCGCTGGGGCTAAAGGTTATGGCCCATGCCCACGGCGCACGCGGAATCGAATCGGCGTCAGCGGCCGGCATCGACAGTATCGAACATGGCACCTTCGCCGATGAAGCGGCGCTCAAGGTAATGAAGGCCAAGGGCACCGTGCTCGTGCCGACGCTGATGGCACTCGAAGGCGTGCGCGCGCGGCTGGGCAAGGGCATCTATACGCCGACGGTCGAGGTCAAAGCGCGGCAAGCGCTCGAAACCGCCGGACGCCAAGTCACCCGTGCCAAGGCGATGGGCGTGACTGTTGCTTTTGGCACCGACGCCGGGGTTTTCGAACATGGCAGCAATGCGGGTGAATTTGCCTTGATGGTCAAGGCTGGTCTGTCGAACAAGGAAGCACTGGCGAGCGCGACCACGGTTGCCGCCGACGTGCTCGGCATGGCAGGTGAGCTCGGCAAAATCGCGGTCGGCTATTCGGCTGATATGATCGCGGTCGCAGCCAATCCACTTGATAATATTCGCACTCTCGAAAAAGTCGATTGGGTCATGGTAAGAGGTCGCGTCATTCCCTGATTCGGAACTGCATGATGCTTGACGAGACGACTGAAACCAAATTCGACCTCAACAACGATCCGGCGAAGCTGGCGAAGATCGGTGCGCATGTCACAAAGCGGTTGAATGCCAATCCGTTGGTGCAATTGGTCGAAAACCCCGATGTGCAACTCTATGTCTATCAGGGATTCCTGGGCGCTAAAGATTGCCAGGGGCTGATCGACAAGATCGACGCCGAGGCGGTGCCGTCAACGCTATACAAAGGCACCGAGCAGGCAGGTTTTCGCACCAGTTACAGTTGCCACCTCAACCGCTGGGACCCGTTTGTATCGCGGGTCGAGGCACGGATGAGCGATGTGCTGGGTATCGACAATGGCTATGCCGAAACGATGCAGGGCCAGCGCTACATGCAAGGTCAGGAATTCAAGGCGCACCATGATTTTTTCCACACCAGCCAAGAATATTGGGAGACCGAGGCGCGGCAGGGAGGGCAACGCAGCTGGACCGCGATGATTTTCCTGAATGAACCCGAAGACGGCGGTACCACCGAATTTCCGCACATCGGCATCGGAGTCAGGCCACAGGCGGGGATGATGCTGATCTGGAACAACGTAAAGCTCGACGGCACGCTCAATTACAAGACATTGCACACCGGAACGCCCGTCAAGGCGGGCGTGAAGCATATCATCACCAAATGGTACCGGCAGAATAACTGGCTGGAGATTAATACGCCGAAGGCTTGACAAGCCGCGCCGAAATCTGGCGGCGGCATTACTATTCCGTTAGTCGAGTGTCGGAAATATCACGCGAAATTGTCAAATAGCCCACAGGGTTTCCACCGGCATCGCCGATCTGCGAAATCGAAACGTCCCACCAGCGTGCGCTGCCTTTAACCGTCGGGCAGAACGCGTCGAACCGGACAATTTGGCCCGTAGCCGCAGTGACCAGACCCGTCCGGATTGTCCGGCGAGCGTCTTCCGGCCATAAATCTGTCCATTGCCGGTTATCGACCGACCGGAAATCGTCTATTTCCATCGCGCATAGCCCGTTGGCGTTCATCCAGAGAACCCGTCCGTCGAGGCTGACCAGTTTAACACAATCGACGCTCTCTTCGAATTCAGTCGCAAGCGCCTCCACCGACAATCTTTCATTACCCGGCATCGGCGACCATCCTTGTAAAACCGCGAGAGCAGATATCACCGAGCGTCAGCGACACCGACTTTTTATCGCTGCAAATGCGTGCTTAAGCAAGCACATCTGGTCACGGTCATTATGCGGCTACGGCTTGGTCGGTGCACTTCGGCCCATCAGCATCGCGGCAATGTCGGGCAGCGGTCGGTCGGTCATTTCCTTGGGCAATTCCATGACAACCCGGCGCTCAACTTCTTTGTGCAAATGTTTGCGAAGTTCGCCGAGAGTTTTTGGCGGAGCGATAATAACAAGTGCCTCAAAATCCCCTGCCAGCGCGCGAAGCCGCAGCTGGTCTGCAGCGTCGGCGGCATAGCGATCTTCGTCGAGCTGGTGAAAATCGGTTTCGTCTACAGCCGGGTGGCCATAACTACCGCGTTGCGCGGTCAGACCGGGACCGTCGGATTTCAGCTCATGGTCCTTGCGGTCCGCACGCTGGTGGTGGGTTTGCGTGACCAGTTCGATATGATCGCCCTCGCCCTGATTGCGGAGGAACAACATCTTGCGGCCATCGGCGACAAGGACGAGTGCGTTATGTGGAATAGCCATAAGGAAGAAACGCGTGAAGCCGCATCAGGTTCCGTGGTGGAACTCCTAGACGGCCTCTGTATCATCACGCGGGTTAGGTATCAAAATAACCAATATGGATAATTACTATTGACATCGTCACTCTCATTGGTTAGAGTTGGGCATATTCGAAAATAGTGATTCGCAGACAGGGCGCTGACCCTGTGTTGCCAACCGGGCTGGAGGAGCGATCTTCGCAGCCCTTTTTGTTTCAAATCGAGAGGAGTATTCACATGGCCACCGCACCAGCGCCAAACGATGCACGTCTGAACGCCGCCAAGCGCAAGCTTTTCTTTGGCAGCCTGTCGCAGACCGCCAATGTCGCCGCGTCGGCGCGGCTCGCCGGGATCACCAGCAACGCGGTTTACGCCGAGCGCCGACGGTCAGCGCAGTTCCGTGCCGCATGGTCCGAAGCACTGGCCGAAGGCTATGCCCGGCTAGAGGCAGATTTGCTGGCCGAGGCGCTGCGCAAGGTCAACGGCCAAACCAATGACGCCACGCTGAAGGCGCAGGCGCAAAAGCAGCGATTGGGGACCATTCTTCTAAGCGCTCACCGAGCCAGCGTAAAAGCATATGCGGACACGCCGCACGCCAACGCCACTGTCGATCTTGGCGTGCTCAAAGCGCAGCTGATACTGAAGCTGACGCAAATGCGCGACCGTGCGGGCATTTCGCTAGATGGGGCGGGTGGTCCGAAAGGCGAGCATCCCGCATGACTGCGGACGAGCTGATCAGGCTGCCGCATGACAACATGGTTGCCGCAATTAAACATTGGACAACGACAAGCGCGCTCAAGAGCAAAAATTGGAATTTTTGGCGGCGCGACGATCAGGTGCCACCGCATGGTGACTGGCGGATCTGGCTGGTCATGGCTGGTCGTGGTTATGGAAAGACACGAATGGGTGCCGAATGGGTTAATATGGTCGCCGCGGCCAATCCCCGTTCGCGTATTGCATTAGTCGGTGCGACCTTGACCGAAGCGCGCGGCGTGATGGTTGAGGGTGAGAGCGGAATTCTCGGACTCCACCACAGCGTGCCGCTTCAATGGGAGCCGTCGTTGCGAAAACTGACATGGCCCAACGGCTCGGTGGCGACGCTTTATTCGGCAGCGGAGCCCGAGAGCTTGCGTGGCCCGCAACATGATTTTGCCTGGGCCGACGAAATTGCCAAATGGCCGCTCGGGATCGCGGCATGGGACAATCTTATGCTGGGGCTTCGGCTCGGCGTGCGGCCACAAGCAGTGGCGACAACAACGCCGCGCCCGGTGCCGTTATTGCGGCGGCTGGTGGGCGAAGCAGGCGTCGTTAAAACCAACGGTCGAACGCTGGACAATGTCGGGCATCTGCCGCGCGAGTTTATCGACGGCGTCACTGCGCTTTACGGTGGGACTCGCTGGGGGCGGCAGGAGCTTGACGGCGAGTTGATAGAAGATGTCGCGGGCGCGCTTTGGAGCCGCGACCTACTTGAACAGCAGCGGGTTATTTCGCCGCCTGATATGAAACGGATAGTAATCGGCGTCGATCCACCGGTGTCGGCTGATGGCGACGCCTGCGGAATTATCGCGGTGGGTCTTGGCCGCGATGACAAGGCCTATGTGCTGGCCGACCACAGCGTGCGCGGCGCATCGCCCGAAGGCTGGGCGCG
>JANLRW010000219.1:0-1512 GCA_031361925.1 Sphingomonadales bacterium | reverse complement strand
AGGGCAGAACCAGTCTGATTTGATGCCAATGGCGGAATACTGCGCCCGAAACGGCTTCGATCTGGCCATAATCGAGACAATGCCGCTCGGCGAAAGCGTATCGGGACGGCAGGACCGGTTTATCACAATCGACGACTTCATTATGCCTTTGCGAGCTGGACATAAACTCACGCCCTTGCCGCATCGTAGCGCCGGACCTGCGCGTTACTGGCAGGTTGTGCCGCTCGGATTGCGCTTGGCCCTGATCAAGCCGATGAGCCGCAATTTCTGCGACGATTGTAACCGCCTGCGGCTGACCACAGACGGCAAGATTTTCATGTGCCTTGGTTCCGAAATGCATGTAGATTTCAAAAAGGCGATGCGCGAAGATGGGCTGGATGCGGTTGACCGCTTGCTCCAGCAAGCGCTGAAGCTCAAACCCGAACGGCATGATTTCGAACGGCAAATGGCTGATCCCGAACTCCGCCTCGCCCGCCACATGAACGCGACTGGCGGATGAGCCAATACACAAGGCTTGCGATTATTTCCTCGGCCACGCCCGCTGCGCGTGAAGCGGAGGTGGTCTTGCGCGAACAGCATGAATTTGTGCCGCTCGATCAGGCCGATGCTGTCATCGTGCTCGGAGGCGACGGGCATATGTTGCAAGTGTTGCACGATTTGCTTGAAAGTCGCCGCGACATCCCCGCTTACGGCATGAACCGCGGCACAATCGGCTTCCTGATGAACGGATGGCTACCGGGCGAGCTGTTGAACCGCTTGCAACGCGCAAAATCATTCTCTGTCAAACCGCTAACGACTACCGTCACAACGGTCAGTGGCCAGAGTTTTACGTTACCTGCAATAAACGAAGTGTCGTTGCTGCGCGAAACGCGGCAAGCGGCCAAAATTGAGATATCTGTCAATGGTCGTCCGGTGATACCCGAACTGATATGCGACGGCATATTGGTCTCTACGCCCGCCGGTTCGACGGCGTATAACCTGTCGGCCAACGGACCGATTCTGCCGCTGGATTCGTCTTTATTGGCGCTAACTCCGATAAGCCCATTCCGCCCTCGCCGTTGGAAGGGCGCGATATTGCCCGACCGCTATGTTATCAAATTGAACATCCTTGAGTCTGGCAAACGCCCGGTCAGTGCGGTCGCCGACCAACGCGAAATCCGCGACATTGCATCCGTCGAAGTGGCGCTAGACCGGTCACGAGCACTCACATTGCTGTTCGACCCCGAACATGCGCTTGATGACCGCATCGCGATGGAGCAATTTGTCACCTGAACGTCATGACAGTGCTTGCAATCGCGCGAAAGGCGCTGCTATAGGCCCACTTGCGCGGTGAGAGCCGCTGTTCCCTGGTAGCTCAGTGGTAGAGCAGTTGACTGTTAATCAATTGGTCGGGGGTTCGAATCCCTCCCGGGGAGCCATTTTCTTCAAGGCAGTGGCCAGCCTTGCCAAAGCAGTCGCAGCGCAACATATCCAACCAGAATAGCGGTTACGACCCGTAACGCGCGCGGCGTG
>JANLRW010000205.1:0-6195 GCA_031361925.1 Sphingomonadales bacterium | reverse complement strand
TTGATGTCGATCGCGTAGTTGGTGCGTTCGATCACCGGCTGGTGCACCGAATACATCGAAGTGTTAGCCCCCGTCGTGTTGCATGCAGACAGCGCTAGGCCAACAGATGCAACGATCAGGAATTTGCTCTTAGTCATGTCGTATCTCCTGAACTGGGTGATCAATCGTTAAAGCTAAAGCCGGGAGCCGCCGATTTTTCGGGTGCGCTTGACTTTTTTGCCAGCGCAGTTGCGGGTGGACTGACCGAACTCATTTCGGGACCGGACGGGGCATCGGGTGCCACTTTCGGCATCGGTCGCTCGGTATTGCCGTTGTTGGTTGTTACCGTTCCCAATAGAATCCGTTCCAGATCGTTCGGGGTGTGAATGCCGTCGGTCGGCAAGACGATCTTGCTATCGGATACCGGCTTCACCAGATATGGTGTCACGACGATCATCAACTCCGTTTCATTGCGGCGCCAGCCGTTCGATTTGAATAGCGAGCCAATCACCGGTACATCGCCTAGTCCTGGAGTCTTTGAGACCGAACTACCCATCTGGTTGCTGAGCAGTCCAGCAATCATCATGCTTTGACCCGACCCAAGTTCTACTGTGGTTTCCGCCATACGAGTGGTTGTTGCCGGAATTTCAAACCCGCCAACACGAACTGCACCTTGCGATGAAATATCTGACACTTCGGAACGAACACGCAGCGATATGCGACCATTGGCCAGGACAATCGGGGTGTAAAGCAGGTTCACACCGTAGCTTTTATATTCAACCGATGTTCCGTTGCTCGACGAGGTCACAATGGGAAACGAACCGCCAGCCAGAAACTCTGCAGTTTCACCCGACACAGTTGTCAAATTCGGATTGGCGAGCGTGGAAACTAGACCTGCCTTCTCCGAAAGGTCAAATGCTGCGGCAATATCGATGCCAAAGAGCTTGCCTGCCAAGCCGATTAATGCCGTGCCGCTTAACTGCGATAAAGCGTAAGTTGTTGTCGGCGCCGCACCTGTACGTGGTACGTTCGGATAGCCGCCGGTTATCGTCGAAAAATCGCGCCCAGCCCCTTGAAAAGGTAGCAGGAAGCCGTTACCAGTTGGACCATCGATGTCGCGCGTCGCGAAATTGCCGGTAATTTCTTTTGCCAAAGACCTGCTGACTTCGGCGACCCGCACTTGAAGGTTCACTTGCAACGGTGTCGCTGTCTTGATCCGGCTGATGACCTGTGTCCCGGCACCTACAAATGCGCCTACTAACCGTTCTGCTTCGGCGGCTTCTTCAGGCTGATCAACGGTGCCGGTGAGCAGTATCACACCGTTCATCGTTGTTACCCGGATGTCCGCATCGGGCATCGCCAGCATCATCATCTGGTCAAGCGATTCCAGATTGTTGCCAACGCGAAGGGACGCTTTATAAACCGTCCGTCCTGCTGCGTCAGTCGCATAGATTGTCGTATCGCCGGGCCCTTTGGCAAAGATGTACATCTGCCGCGGTGACTTGATTTCGACATCGGCAACCGATGGGTTGGAAATCACGATATCGGTGATAGCCGAAGGCAGGTTGACCTGCTGACTGCTACCGATCGACATCACAATCGGCTTGCTTGCAGATAGCGCACTTTGCTCTTTGCGCTCTGGTGCCGGTGCTGCCAAGCTGGAGGTCGCATACGCGGCTACCAAGAAGGCGGCGGCAAAGCGGGATGTGATCGTGCTCTTATAAGTCATGGTCATTACCTCGGGTTAACGTCTACTTCGGTGGTTTGGCCGCCGCGCGAAACTCGCACAATCCGGCCCTTTACCACCTTGGTTACTTCGCGGGCCACTCGCGCCTGCTCTACGGCAACTGCAACGGGCAGTTGTGCCGGGATCGAGCTACGTTGGAAGCGTGAAACCTGGCCGCCGGTCGAGAATGATCCCCGCTCAACAGTCGGGTTCTTTTCGAGTGATGCAATAATCCGTTCTTCGTCGGCTGCACTTGCGCCAGCGGGCAGATTGATCGACCCTGATGCCAGTGCTTGCTCCAGCTCGGCAGCGTTGTCCGCAATCGAGCGCAACGATAAACTGAGTGTACCGATGGATTGCGCCACTGTGATTTTCTCGGCGATGCTTGGCGTCACTTCGAACGTAACCAGCTTGAATTTGCGCACCACGGTGTTCCCGCTCTCGTCGGTTGCACTTCTGGAACGTTGGTCAGTCGCGAGAACGCGCAGGTTACGCATAATTGTCTCGGAAACTTTAAGGGCTGGGCCAGTGTCGCCAGCGACGCTTTGTGTCAGCATCAGATCAACGCGGTCGCCTGGGAATACGAAACCCGCAACGCCGGTAAGCGCCGACACCGGCACTGTAATGGCGCGCATACCGGGGCTTAATGCCGCAGCGAGGAAGCCTCTGTCGCCCGGCTTTACCAGCGATCCTTGCGTAATGGGTTGGCCTGCGGTGATAGCGTTGCGCACAACCGTGCCGACTAATTCTTCAGAAGTCGTCGCCTCGGGCGTATCTTGCAAGAAATAGGCGGCTTCGATGAGTTCTTCAGGCCACGGCTGGTAACGGATGCTGTCAGCGGTGATGATTGTGCCGACTGGCAAAGCCCGTGTTGCGACGAGCACTTGCGGGCCTTTCTCGACCGGCTTGACGATCGCGGCAGCCTTTGGCGCACTTGAACCTGCAAACATGCTACGCGCCATGAAGGCGGTGATGCCGGCTATCAAAAGCGCGGCAACCAGCAATATGACTTTTTTCCTATCCATGACGAACTGTCCCCTGATTGAAGAACGCTATTTCACGTAAAATGGTTAAAAAACCGTTCACCGACCATCCATAGCCCGGTGAGAGCAATCGCGACGCCATATGGGATCTGCGCACGACCAACCCCTTGACGAAGCTTGTGAATTACCAAAAATATAATGGTTACCACCGCGCCGAGGATGGACGCATAAAGCACCATCATCATTACCTCAGTCCATGGGAACCAGAGCGCTAAGGCCCCGAAAAGCTTGACATCGCCGCCGCCCATCATGCCGAGCGCAAACCAGATCGCGAAGAATCCGAACGCTACTGCCGCAGTGAGCAGATGGATACCGACCGATGACAACGTAAAGTCGCCTGTGGCATACCAGTATAACGGGGCTGCCAGTGCAATTGGCGCCGTTATCTTGTTGAGAATTAGCCGGTATCTGATGTCGGTATAAACCGACGCGATCAGCCCGATTGCCAAGGCGCCAAGGAGTGCGTAAGCGAGAATGTCTCTGGTCATTCGTCAGCCATTAACCATCAAAGCTTGCCAAAAGGTAACCATGCACGCTCCTAAATCGACGATGAACCGACGCTCCATTCCGGTGGATGCCACAGAAAGCATGTGGGCTGCGGCGGATGGCTGGCCGATCCGGCGGATAGATTGGCAGGGCGCTGCGGACCTGCGCGGTTCCATGCTGTTCCTGCCGGGACGCGGCGATCATTATGAGAAATATCTCGAAACGCTGGCCTATTTTGCTGCAGAAGGTTGGTGCGTGACGTCGGTCGACTGGCGCGGGCAAGGGGCATCCGGCCGGTTTTTGGCGGACCCGCTGGTCGGGCATATCGACGATTTTTCGACATGGATTGCCGACCTCAAGTATTTCTGGAGCTTGTGGAAGGCCGAAACTCCGGGGCCGCATGTCATATTGGCGCACAGCATGGGTGGCCATCTGGCAATGCGTGCATTAGCTGAAAAAGCCATCGACCCGGTTGCCGTCGCCATGAGCGCGCCGATGCTGGGCATCCAGACCGGCGGCCTACCGCTTTCATTCAATCACGCGTTTGCAAAGCTGATGTGCAAAATCGGTCGCGCCAATATGGCCGCATGGAAGGTCAGCGAAAAGCCGTTGTCCCCGATGAATTTGCGCGCGAAGATACTGACCTCTGACAGGGATAGGTACGAAGACGAGCTGGCTTGGTGGGAATTGCGGCCCGAGGTGAGGCTCGGCCCGCCGAGCTGGCATTGGGTTGAGCGCGCTATCGCCTCGATCCGGATGCTTGATGAGCCGGGGCGGCTGGAGGCAGTTGAAACGCCGATATTGCTGCTGGCCACCACCGCCGACCAGCTCGTCAGTACGCCGCGTATTATTAAGGATAGCAAGCGTTTGCCGAATGCTGAAACACTAATCTTCGGCAAAGAGGCCGCGCATGAGCTGTTGCGGGAGGCCGATGGCGTTCGCGACCAGTGCCTTGAGCGCATCGACCGCTTCTTGGACAAATACGCACCAAAACGATGACCGATTTCGACGTCGCCATTGTTGGCGCTGGTATCGCCGGTGCTAGCCTTGCTTCCGAAATATCGGGCCACCGCTCGGTGATGTTGCTCGAGGCCGAACGCCAGCCTGGCTATCATTCGACTGGTCGCTCGGCAGCTTTTTGGGACGAAAGCTATGGCGGCCCGGGTGTTCAGCCACTGACGACCGCGTCCGGCCCGTTTCTCGCTCACCCGCCTGTCGACTTTTACGATGGCCCCCTGATGCACCGACGCGGCGCGCTGCATATCGGTACGGGCGCGCAGCGCAGGCTTGCCGCTGTTATGCTCGCTGATTTTGCCCGCAGCGGGGTCGACATCGAGGTCGCCGATCAGGCTATGGTTGAACGCATCGTGCCGGGTATCCGCAGCGAATGGAGCCAAGGCCTGTGGGAGCCTGCCTGCTGCGATATCGACGTGGCGGCACTGCACGCCGCCTATTTGCGCCAAGCAAAGCGGTTAGGCGCGCGTCTGATGTGTGACGCACGGCTGCACGGTGCGCATTGGCGGGCCGGGTGTTGGCACATCGAGGCTGGCGCGGAGCAGTTTACCGCTAGCGTATTGGTCAACGCAGCTGGTGCTTGGGCCGACGGGGTTGCGGCAATCGTTGGCATCGGTAAGCTAGGCATACAGCCTTATCGGCGCACCATCGCACAATTAAACGTTGAACCCAAAGCGCCTGCCGATCTGCCTTTGGTCATCGCGCTTGATGGGAGCTTCTATTTCAAACCCGATGCTGGCGGCACATTGTGGCTCAGCCCACATGACGAAACTGCATCGCCCGCGTGTGACGCCGCACCCGAGGAACTTGATGTCGCCATCGCCATCGACCGGCTGCAACAGGTCGTGGCCTGGCGCATAGAGCGCGTCGAACATAAATGGGCGGGTCTGCGCAGTTTCGCACCCGACCGCTTGCCTGTCATCGGGCCTGATCCCGCCAATCCAGCATTTTTCTGGCTTGCTGGGCAGGGTGGCTTCGGAATCCAGACTGCACCTGCTGCTGCCAGGCTTGCTGCATCGATGCTTGTGGACGATTTACAACCATCGTTAGCCGTGTCGCCCGAGCTTTACTCGCCGGATAGATTTTAGCGCGAACCGCTGGTTGCGTCGGCAGCGTCGCTGGCGAGCCTGTCGGCTCGTTCGTTTTCGGCATGGCCGCTGTGCCCTTTGACCCAGATCCATTCGATGTCGTGGCGCGCAGCGGCCTCGATCAGGTCATGCCAAAGGTCGGCGTTGCGAACCGGCTGCTTCGAGGCATTTTTCCAGCCGTTACGCTGCCAACCGTGGACCCACTTGGTGATGCCTTCGAGGACATATTTGCTGTCAGTGTGCAGTTTGACCTGACATGGCTCGATCAAAATACAAAGCGCTTGAATCGCTGCCCACAATTCCATCCGGTTATTTGTGGTGTCTGGGTCGCCGCCTGAAATCTCTTTTTCATGGCCGCCATAGCGGATCACAGCACCCCAGCCGCCTGGGCCCGGATTGCCTTTACACGCGCCATCTGTGAAAATTTCGACCAACTTCAATGCATTTGCCCCACGAAAATTTTGGCATTGGCGGCATCGCTGTAAAAGTCGAGCCGCCGTAAAAATGCCAGCGGATCTTTCCGCGTTACCAGTGCGTTGGCTGGTGTATTTATCCAGTCATAACAGCGTGTAAGCAAAAAACGCAAGCACGCTCCGCGAATCAACACCGGCATTGCGTCCCGGGTTGGGACATCAAGGTTAAAGTTTGCGCGATATCCATCGACAATTGCGGCACTTACGTCAGGATTAAAGCCTAAGCCGTCGGCTGCGAAACACCATGCGCTATGTGTGACTGCCAAATCATATCCCCTGACATCCGTGCACGCGAAGTAAAAGTCGATAAGGCCGGTCACCTTATCGCCGAGCATCAGGACATTGTCAGGGAACAGGTCAGCGTGGATAGCGGCCACCGGTAAATT
>JANLRW010000197.1:0-5703 GCA_031361925.1 Sphingomonadales bacterium | reverse complement strand
GTTGCCTGGATCGTCATCAAGGCATTTTTGGCGGTGGTGACGCGCTACGGCTTTGGCCCATTTGCTTGGTATCGAATCATCGCAGGGATTGCGGCATTGATCTGGCTCGGGCAACGTTAGGTCCGAAACGGTTTTAGTTTTTTGAAATATTATTACGTTTAGCCGACATTAGATTAAATCGGACTCGATATATGTCATACATCCTGCCCTATACTCCGCTTTTGGCGTGACATTCGGGCATTTGCTGCTAGATGCAATGCTCCGATGGGAGACGTGCGACGTGGCAAAAGACCCGATGCTAAAATTTGTAGGCACACCACAAGCTTTCCCCGAAAAGCGCAAAGCGGAACTGCGTGCTGATGATTTTGCCGAAATCGCCAAGCGTTATGCGCCCGACAAAGCCGCCGAACAGGCGTCGCGCTGTTCGCAGTGCGGGGTGCCATATTGTTCGGTCCACTGCCCGCTTGGCAATCACATCCCCGACTGGCTGCGGCTAACAGCGGAGGGCCGGCTGCGCGAGGCGTACGAGCTTTCAACCCTGACCTCGACGATGCCCGAAATCTGTGGCCGTATCTGCCCGCAGGACCGGCTATGCGAAGGCAATTGCGTCATCGAGTTTTCCGGCCACGAAGCGGTCACCATCGGTTCGGTCGAGAAATATATCACCGACACCGCATGGGAAGAGGGCTGGGTCGAGCCGGTCGCTGTCGGGCCGTCACGTGGTCAGTCGGTCGGGATTATTGGCGCTGGGCCAGGCGGGCTGACGACCGCTGAATATCTGCGTGTCGCAGGTTACGAGGTGCATGTTTATGACCGTTACGACCGTGCTGGCGGATTGCTGACCTATGGCATCCCCGGCTTTAAGTTGGAGAAAGACGTGGTGATGCGTCGTGTCGACCGGCTGAGCGACGCTGGCGTGCATTTCCACGCCAATTTCGAAGTGGGCCGCGATGCCTCGCTCGACGATCTGCGCGCCAAGCATGATGCGGTGCTGATCGCGACAGGCGTCTATAAAGCGCGCGACATCAAGACCCCCGGTATCGGCCTGAATGGTATCGTGGCGGCACTCGATTATCTGACTGCATCCAACCGCAAGGGTTTTGGCGACGCAGTGGTCGAATTCGACAGCGGCGCGCTTGACGCAAGTGGCAAGAATGTCGTCGTGATCGGCGGCGGCGATACCGCGATGGACTGTGTCCGCACGGCGATCCGTCAAGGTGCGACGTCGGTCAAATGCCTCTACCGCCGCGACCGTGAAAATATGCCGGGATCACAACGCGAAGTCGCCAATGCCGAGGAAGAAGGCGTCGAGTTTGTCTGGCTGTCTGGGCCCAAGGGCTTTGACGGCGACGGCGATGTCAGCAAAGTCCATGTCGCCAAGATGCGGCTCGGCGCACCCGATGCTTCGGGCCGCCGCGCGCCGGAGAACGACCCGCAGGGTGATTTTACGCTCGACGCCGATCTGGTCATTACCGCCCTTGGTTTTGAGGCCGAAGACCTGCCCGTCCTGTTTGGCGCGCCCGACTTGAACGTCACCCGCTGGGGCACAATTCGGGTCGATCACACCACCGGCATGACCAATCTCGACGGCGTGTTTGCCATCGGCGATATCGTGCGCGGCGCTAGCCTTGTTGTTTGGGCAATCAAGGATGGCCGCGATGTAACCGAGCCGATGCACAGATGGTTGCAGGCAAAGGCAAAAACGGCAAAAGTCGCAGCTTAATCTTTGGAGAGTCGCATCATGTTAAAGTCTGTCTTGATCGCATTGTCGCTAACCGCCTCGTCATTCGCGGTTTGCGCACCCGCCTCGGCGCAAACAGGTTCCGCCAAAGCGGCTCCCGCTCCTGTCGATCCTGTCCGGCTTAAGCTTGCCGAACAAACCGTTGCCAAGCTTATCCCGCCGGGGACTTATGCAAAAATCATGAAGGACATGATGGATACTATGGCAGGCGGCATCGTCGATCAGATGATGGGCATGGACGCCTCCGTTATCGCCGGAATGGCCGGTGAAGAAGCTGGCAGCGACACCGCAGAGGCCGTTAAAGGCAAGACGATGGCCGATCTGGCAGCCGAAAAAGATCCCGCGTTCAAGGAGCGGATGGATATCACGATGAAGGTCATGTTCTCCGAAATGGGGACGTTGATGAGCGAGATGGAGCCAGTTGTCCGCACCGCCTTGTCGAGCATATATGCCCGGAAATACTCGGCCAAAGAGCTAACCGACATGAACAACTTTTTTGGAACACCAAGCGGCGCGACCTTTGCCAGCAATTTTATGGGCAGCTTTACTGACAAGGAAATGATCGACGCATCGTTCGGGATGATGCCAAAAATGATGGAGGCGATGCCCGCCATTATGAAGAAGGTGGAAGCAGCGACCGCGCACTTGCCGCCACTACCCAAGTCTGAAGATGAAATTGCGGTGGCCGATGCGATGGCGGCAGCGGATGATGCGATGGCCGCAATTCCCGACCCCTATGCCAATGAAACCGGCGAAGAGCCCTGGTATATGGAAGAAAACTGGAATGCCGCTGGCCGCAAAAAGACCAAGGCGCTTGAGGCAAAATATGCTGCGCTGGGCACTCGGTCAGAAGAAGCCGCAACAAAGGCGGAGGCAGCCTACACCCTGTTCAATGAAGCAATGACTGCCGCAACGGAAGAGGCACGCAAGCGCTACTTGGCCGACGGATGGAAGCCCGAGCCGGTCGAAGCGCCGGTGGCCGCAGAAGACATCCCCGCCGATGCACCGCCGCCACCCGTCATACCAAAATAACGGAACTCCAAAATGACCCTGAACTTCCCCACCGCCGAACATGAGCGTCTTGCCCGCGACGGCATGTATCGCCCCGAGTTTGAAGGCGATGCCTGCGGCGTCGGACTGATCGCAGCGACCGATGGCAAGGCTTCGCGGCGCGTGGTGGCTAGCGCGATTGAGGCGCTTAAGGCTGTGTGGCACCGCGGGGCGGTCGATGCCGATGGCAAAACCGGTGACGGCGCTGGGATCCATATCGACTTGCCACTGCGCTTTTTCGACGACAAAATTTCGGATAGCGGCCACCGCCCAATGCCAAACCGGTTGGCGGTGGGGATGGTATTCCTGCCGCGCACAGACTTGGGTGCACAGGAAAATTGCCGGACGTTGGTCGAAGCCGAAATTATCGAGGCGGGTTATACTATTTATGGCTGGCGGCAGGTGCCGGTCGATGTCTCTGTCATCGGCGACAAGGGTCAGGCGACACGGCCGGAGATCGAGCAGATTATGATTGCCGGACCGATGCCTGATGAGGTCAGCGCCACCGAGTTCGAAAAGAACCTCTACCTCATCCGCCGCCGGATCGAGAAAAAGATCATCGCCGCGCAAATCCGCGACTTTTACATATGTAGCCTGTCGTGCCAGTCGATTGTCTACAAGGGCCTGTTCCTTGCCGAGAGCCTTTCGGTGTTCTACCCCGATCTTCAGGATGATCGCTTCGAAAGCCGCGTCGCGATTTTCCACCAGCGCTATTCGACCAATACCTTCCCGCAGTGGTGGCTGGCGCAACCGTTCCGTAGCCTTGCGCACAACGGCGAGATAAACACCATTCGCGGCAACCAGAACTGGATGAAAAGCCACGAGATCAAGATGGCGTCGATTGCCTTTGGCGCACAGTCCGATGATATCAAGCCCGTTATTCCGGCAGGTTCGTCGGACACCGCAGCACTCGATGCCGTGTTCGAAACCTTGGTGCGCTCGGGCAAAGAAGCGCCGACCGCAAAGCTGATGCTGATCCCCGAAGCGTGGCAGTCGAACGACAAACTAAGCCCCAATCACCGTGCGATGTATGAATATATGGCGAGTGTGATGGAGCCGTGGGACGGCCCGGCGGCTCTCGCGATGACCGATGGCCATTGGGCGGTGTCGGGCGTGGACCGCAACGCGCTGCGCCCGCAACGTTATTATCTCACCAACGACAACCTGCTGATTATCGGTTCCGAAACCGGGATGGTTGTGGTGCCAGAATCGACGATCATCGAAAAAGGCCGCCTTGGCCCCGGCGAAATGATTGCGGTCAACCTGGACGAGGGCAAGCTCTACCGCGACAGCGAACTGAAAGACCGGATCGCCGCCGAGCAGGATTATGGTTCGCTCGTCAAAGGGTTCCAGACGATTGGCGATTTGCCTGCTGCCGAAAACGAAGCGCTGCCAGAATGGACCCGCGCCGACCTGACAAAGCGGCAAATAGCGGCGGGCATGACGCTCGAAGATGTCGAGATGATCTTGGCCCCCATGGCAGAAGACGGTAAGGAAGCCATCGGTTCGATGGGCGATGACACGCCACTTGCAGTGATCAGCGACAAGCCGCGTTTGATCAGCCAGTTCTTCCGGCAGAATTTCAGCCAAGTCACCAATCCGCCCATCGACTCCTTGCGCGAACGGCATGTGATGAGCCTCAAAACGCGGTTTTCGAACCTTGCCAACATCTTGGAAGAGAAGAGCCAGAATGCCGACGTGCTGGTCCTCGACAGCCCGGTTCTGGTCGCGGCGGAATGGACGCGGCTGAAATCCGCGTTCGGCAAACTCGCCGCCGAAATCGACTGCACTTACGACATCAATGAAGGCCAGGAAGGCTTACGCGCGGCGATAACACGGATCAGGGAAGAAGCCGTAGAAGCCGTGCGTTCCGGCAAATCCGAACTGTTCCTGACCGACGAAAATATCAGCCCGGACCGGGTCGGCATCGCCATGATCCTCGCCGCAGCGGCGGTGCATACGCATCTGGTGCGTAACGGCCTACGCAGCTATTCGTCGATCAACGTCCGTTCCGCCGAATGTCTCGACACGCATTATTTCGCGGTGTTGGTCGGCGTTGGTGCAACCACGGTCAACGCCTATCTGGCCGAGGCAGTGATTGCCGACCGCCATGCGCGGGGGCTGCTGGGCGACCTGAGCTTACCCCAGGCCACGCAGAATTTCCGCACGGCCATCAACGAAGGCTTGCTCAAGATCATGTCCAAAATGGGCATTGCGGTTATCTCAAGCTATCGTGGCGGTTATAATTTTGAGGCGGTTGGTCTCTCCCGCGCGTTGGTTAACGATTTCTTCCCCGGAATGCCCAACAAGATTTCGGGTGAGGGCTATCACTCGCTCTACGTCAACGCGCGCGACCGACATGCCGACGCCTTTGACAGTGCGGTGGCGCGGTTGCCGATTGGCGGCTTTTACAAGCAGCGCAAGGACGGCGAGGAACATGCTTATTCGGCAGGGCTAATGCACTTGCTGCAAAGCTCGGTCGCCAATGACAGCTATTCGACCTATCTGCAATTTGCCGCAGGGGTGCGCGAATTGCCGCCGATTTACCTGCGCGATTTGCTCGAATTTAACTTCGCGCCTGAGCCTGTTGCCATCGACGAGGTTGAGGCGATTACCGAAATCCGCAAACGGTTCGTAACACCGGGAATGTCGCTCGGCGCTTTATCGCCCGAGGCGCATGAAACGCTGGCGATTGCGATGAACCGGATCGGGGCCAAAGCCGTGTCGGGCGAAGGCGGCGAGGACAGCAAGCGCTTCACGCCATATGAGAATGGCGACAACGCCAACAGCGTGATCAAGCAAATTGCCTCGGGCCGCTTTGGAGTGACTGCCGAATATCTGGGGTCATGCGAAGAGATCGAAATCAAGGTCGCGCAAGGTGCGAAGCCCGGCGAAGGCGGGCAGCTTCCGGG
>JANLRW010000175.1:0-2253 GCA_031361925.1 Sphingomonadales bacterium | reverse complement strand
CGCGCTAGTGCTATTATATGTGGTTCCACTGCCGCCTAGCGTTTGGCAGGCATTGTCTAGCCGCCAAGTCGCCACCGAAATCGACCAAATAGCTGGATTGGAAACGGTTTGGCGACCGCTAGCGCTGTCGCCGGCCGGGGGTTGGCAAACACTGGCATCACTTTTTGCGCCGCTGGCTGTGTTACTTTTTGCATTCCAACTCAGTCGCGACGATTTGTATCGCATGTTACCGGTATTGATCGGGCTTGGTGCACTCTCAGGACTGTTCGGGTTGATGCAGGCTGCTGGGGGTGTGGACGGTTCGCTATATTTTTACCGGATCACAAACAAGGGTAGTGCCGTTGGCTTGTTTGCCAACCGTAACCATGCGGCAACGTTACTCGTTTGCTTGTTCCCGATGTTAGCGGTTTTTGCGACGGTCCGAACCGGGGTTCGTGACAGGCAGAAGGTACGTCAGCTGGTTGCGGCGGCCATCGCGATCGTATTAGTACCGCTTATCCTAGTGACGGGTTCGCGTTCAGGCCTCTTGACGTCGGTGCTTGGCCTGTTGGGTGCAGCAGCCCTGTATCGGCACCCGCCAGCCGACCGGGCCCTCCGACGTGGGCAGGCAAAATTTCAAATTCGGACCGCCCCGTTGATTGCAATAGTGGCCGTTGCAGGCCTTGGTTTTCTGACGGTGTTCTTCGCTCGTGCCGAGGCGATTGACCGCATGTTTGCGGCAGCATCGGACGGCGATAACCGAAATAATTTCTGGGCCATTTCGAACGGATTGTTTCAAGTATATTTTCCTTGGGGGATCGGCCCGGGTTCGTTTGCGGACGCGTTTAAAATCGCCGAGCCGACAGATTTTCTTGTCCCAACGTATTTGAACCGCGCGCATAATGACTGGATTGAGACTTTGGTGGCATTTGGCCTTCCAGGGCTGTTGATAATGGTATCCTACGGCTATTATTATGTGCGTCGGTCTTACGCCATGTGGCGGAAAATGGATGGACCCCGCCGGTCGGTGATTTTTGCGCGGATGGCGGGAATCGCATTAGCGATCATCGCCGTCGCGAGCTTGTCCGACTATCCCCTGCGGACACCGACGCTAATGTGTATTTTTGCACTTTTGATGATATGGTTTAATGATGCCGACAGGCAAGCCGAATCGGCCTCCTCATCCTCAAACAAGTGATGGCTGGCAAAATTAAGGGTTGGCGACTTGCAAGACCTTGCCTTTATGCGCGGGAGATTGCGCGAAGCCCGTAATGCGGTCGATCAGTTCGAACGCGTCGGCATCTCAAAGAACAAATCGGCAAGGAAAATGGCAGAGATGAAAAAATAGGGTTGATGCACTCTTTCAGGTGCGGCGGGTCATACTGCTTTTGACCAGGCGGCGGACGAGGGTCGGCAGGCCATTGTAAGTGGCACGGTGATAGGCAGAGTTTTCGTCCAGCGTGGCGCTGATCCGCCGGTGGGCTTCGCCGAGATTATGATAGGGGACGCCCGGCAGCAAATGATGCACTGCGTGATAGCGCAAGCCGACCGGTGCCCATAGTGCCGGTAAACAGGCCGGCGGTGGCACGTTGACGCTGTCGAGGAATTGTGCGGTGACGCTCAATGGCTCACCGTCATTCTCCCACAAATGCGCTACCAGAGTGCGGACTTGGTTGAGGACTGCAACGCCCGAGGCGATGCCGAGGAAAATCAGAAAGCCCGGCAGCGGTATCAGCCCCGTGAACACACCAGCCAGCAACGCAATTGCCCAGATACTGGCAGCGAACTCTTGGATAAGCCAGTTGCGGCGTGCTTCACCGTCTGCAGCACGGCGTCGGAAGGCTGGATTTATGGCGAGCCCTGAATACCGTTCAACGACTGCGGTTCTTAGCACCGGGATCATCAACGATAACGGCGCAAGCACACCGTAACGAAACAGCAAGGCAAACGGCGCGGCCAAAGAAGCCAAGAGGAACACCGGCAACGTCCAAGGCTTCATAAGGGCAAGCGGCAGATATTCGGGGTCCTGATCGGTACCGTAACGCGTGCGCGCATGGTGGAGATTGTGGACGCCCTCGTACATGAAAGACGGCACCAGCATCGGCACACCGATGAACAGGTTGAACCCCAAACGAAAGCCTGGAACGGTCGAATGTTTGATATGGGTGATTTCGTGAATGAAGCTGCCTGCGCGGTAGAGCGCGAGGATCGACACTATTACCGCCGCTGCCTTAATCCAAAACGGTATGGCCAGTATGGCAACCGCCAGCGCAG
>JANLRW010000135.1:0-1805 GCA_031361925.1 Sphingomonadales bacterium | reverse complement strand
GGCCGACACTGGCAATATCGCAATTTTCGCTGGCGGCCCGCGCGCTGCATTTGAGTATGTCCTACCGGTTCTCACAACGATGGGGCGGCGCATACTGCATACCGGTGACTTGGGAACTGCGTCACAGTTAAAGGTGATGACCAACTATCTGTGCACCGTGCATCTTGTCGCGCTGGCCGAAGCACTGACGACGTGCAAGGCGATCGGCCTTGATATGAATACAACCTATGAGGCGATCAGGATTTCGTCGGGCAATAGCTTTGTCCATGAAACCGAAAGCCAAGTGATTCTCAACGGCAGCCGTGACATCAATTTCACCATGGATCTTGTCAGCAAAGACGTCGGTCTGTTCGACAAGATTGCCCATGCAGCCAATGTGCCGGTCGAGTTGTCGCCGCTTATCGTCAAAATTTTCAAGGAAGGCGAAGCGGCATATGGGCCACGGGAGTTTTCGCCGAATATCATCCGCCGCTATGAAGAGCCACTCGGGATCAAAGTTCTAGGCACCGGATTCCCGGCAGACATGGTTGACGACGAACCCGAAGAGGCCGGCTATGAGGTCGTGCCCAAACGCTAGATTACTTCCGACAAACGGCCTTCTTCAACATTTTTGGTGACCCAATCCATGAAGGTGCGGATGCGCAGATTTTCCTTCATGTCTTTTCGGCAGATAAGCCCCCAAGCACCCGGACAAACGGCTTTGTGCGCAATTGGCCGGACGAGTCGCCCCGAGGCCAGGTCCTGATCAACAAACGGGCCGTTAACGAGCGCAATCCCCTCCCCGTTGAGCGCCATTTCCAGCGCAACCGCGAGTGTATCAACCATCAGATAAGGCACCGATGGCTCGAAAACGGCCCCCGCAGAATCGAACCATGTCTGCCAGTTTTGCACTTCGGTATAAATGGCGACGAGCGGTTTACTCATCAAATCCTGCGCCGTCGGGTTCTTACCCATCGCTTGAGCAACCACAGGGCTGCAAACTGGAAACAAAGCATATTCGTACAGCGGCACCCAATGAAATTTCGCTGGGTCGGGTTCGTCTTCACAATAGACTAGCCCGACGTCGGCATGAACGTCGTCAAACTCCCACTCGACCGCGCAGGTGTTCAGCGTCAGTTTGATTTCCGGATGATCCGCCAAGAACTGCGGAACGCGCTTCGCAAGCCAGCGGATCGAAGCGGTTACATAAGTCTGGACGCGTAACGGCTTGTCGAGTGCATTGCGGTGGACTTCCTCCACCCCCTCAAGCAGCGATTCAAACGCCGCGCGGACATAGGGGTACAGCACCTTTCCCTCTTTTGTCGAAACAATATGCCGCCCCTCCTGCACGAACAAAGTGACGCCAAGCGCATCTTCGATGAGCTGAACCTGATGGCTAACGGCGGGATGGGTAAGGCAAAGCTCGTCCGCTGCATCACGGATGCTCTGGTGACGGGTTGCGGCCTCAAACCCTTTCAATGCCTTAAGTGGTGGTAGTTGCTTGAGATCGATCTTTGGATGCATCGCCAGCCTCTCCCCGGATTCACGTCCTGCGGCGAGGCTAGCACATCCGGAAATGACTGGTAAATTAAATTAACGCATCATTTTTGCGTCTTCCAACACCATGTCCGCGCCTTTTTCCGCAACCATCACCGTCGGCGCGTTGGTGTTTCCCGAGGTGATCGTGGGAAATATGGAGGCGTCGATAACGCGCAAGCGTTCAACCCCGTAAACGCGCAGCCGGGCATCGACCGCCGACGTCGCACGATCGGTTCCCATCATGCAGGTGCTTGTCGGATGATAGACGGTGTCGGCGCGGGCCCGAA
>JANLRW010000112.1:0-16632 GCA_031361925.1 Sphingomonadales bacterium | reverse complement strand
CGATGAAGGACGTGACCAAGGAGCTTTCGCTTGATAGCTATGAGGGCCGTGCGCCGGGGTCTGCGGGCGAGGTTAAGACCGTTGCCTATCTGATCGAAAAGTTCAAAGCGGCGGGGCTGCGGCCCGGCAACAACGGCAGCTGGACCCAAGACGTGCCGCTGGTTGAAATCACCGCGAAAAATGTTTCGGCGCTGAGCGTTGCGGACAAGGCCGGCAAGGCGATGTCCTTTGCTTATGGCAGTGAGTTTGTTGTTGGCTCCTACCGCGAAACGCCAAAAACCAAAATCGACATGAGCGATATGGTCTTTGTCGGCCACGGAATTGTTGCCCCCGAAAAAGGCTGGAATGATTATGCCGGGGTCGACGTAAAGGGCAAGACCGTCGTCGTGATGGTCAACGACCCCGATTTCGATACCGCTGGGCTTGATGGCCCATTTGGTGGCAAGGCAATGACCTATTATGGCCGCTGGACATACAAATATGAGGAAGCCGCCAAGCAAGGTGCCGCCGCTGTCCTCATCATCCACGACGATGCGCCGGCGGCTTATGGCTGGAACGTAGTCAATTCGAGCTGGACCGGAACGCAATTTTTGGCGCAGTCAAAGGACGGCGGCAAGAGCCAGACCGCAGCCAACGGCTGGATTCAAAAAGCCGTGGCGAAAGAGATTTTTGCTGCCGCCGGGCAGGATCTGGACAAGCAAATGGCTGCAGCAAAGGTAAAGGGTTTCAAGGCCGTGCCGCTTGGTCTGACGGCCTCGATGTCGTTTGATAACGAGATCAGCCGCAAGGACAGCAAGAATGTCATCGGCATATTGAAAGGCACCAAACGCCCTGACGAATATGTGCTCTACACCGCGCATTGGGACCATCTGGGGATTTGCACACCCGTCGATGGGGATGACATCTGTAACGGCGCGATCGACAATGCCACCGGAAGCGCCGCATTAGTTGCGCTGGCAGAAGGCTTTAGTAAGGCAGGTGCGCCAGACCGAAGCGTCGTATTTCTTGCGGTGACTGCGGAGGAATCCGGCCTGCTCGGGTCGAAATATTATGCCGAAAACCCTGTATTCCCGCTGAGCAAGACCGTCGGCGGCGTCAATATGGATGCCTTCTCGATGGCAGGCCCCGCCAAGAACCTGACGGTTATCGGCAAGGGCAAGTCGCAGCTTGATACCTATCTTGACGCTGCTGCGAAGGCAGAGGGACGGACACCCGATATGGAGCCGACGCCAGAAAAGGGCTTTTATTACCGGTCCGACCATTTCAGTTTCGCCAAACTGGGCGTGCCAATGGTCTATTTCGAGGGTGGCGACGATCTGGTGACCGGCGGCAAAGAAGCCGCGAAGAAAATCGCCGATGATTATGAGAAGAATGCCTATCACAGCCCGAACGACGAGTTCAAAGATGATTGGGACTGGTCGGGCGTGATGGCCGACCTGCGGCTGTACTATCGCGTTGGCCGGATGCTGGCGATGACCGACGCGTGGCCGAACTGGCACGAAGGCGACGAATTCCGTGCCATTCGTGACAAGAGCCGCAGCGGGAAATAAGCCTGTATGTCATTTCGAATGCCCGCCGAATGGGCACCGCATGAACGCGTCTGGATCGGCTTCCCCAGTTTCTGGGGACATTGGGAAGAACCCTTTGCTGCCGCACAAGCGCAGATCGCTGCCTTTGCCAACGCCGTTCATGATGGCGGAAGCGGCGAAACGGTGCATCTGATCGCGGGCAATGCCGATGCAGCGAAGGTTGCGCGCGATCTTGTCGAGCCGGGCGTAATTGTTGAAGAGCGCCAGATTGGCGATGTCTGGTTACGCGACACGGGTTGCATCATCGTCAAAGATGGCAGTAACCGTATCGCCCGCAATTTCGACTTTAACGGCTGGGGCAACCGGTTTAACTTTGACGGCGATCATGAGATTGGTGAAACCCTAGCCAAAGCCGCCGGATTTGGCGTCACGCAGTGCGACTGGGTTCTTGAAGGCGGCTCAATCGACGTCGACGGCGACGGCATCGCCGTTACCACCACCGATTGCCTGCTCAACCAGAACCGCAATGCGGCGCTTGGCAAGGCGCAAATAGAGGCAAGACTGCGCAGCGACCTTGGCATCGAGCGTGTGCTGTGGCTAGGCGACGGTCTTGGCAACGATCATACCGACGGTCATGTCGACAATCTGGCGCGATTTGTGGCACCTAACCATCTCGTGATACCGCAGGCCAGCGGCACCGGCGACCCTAACGCGACAGTCTATGCCGATGCCCGTGCGCGGGCCGAAACCTTCGGCTGCCAAGTCTCGACCTTGCCCTCGGTTGGCCGTTTTGAGCAATATGGCGAGGCGGTTCCGGCGAGCTATATGAACTTCTATATAGGGAATAGCACAGTCGTCGTGCCGATCTATAGCGGCCGATATGACGATGATGCTCTTGCCGGATTGGCGACATTATTTCCCGACCGCAAGGTCGTCGGCCTGCACGCTGATGCGGTGCTAACCGGCGGTGGAAGTTTCCATTGTTCGAGCCAGCAAGTCCCGCTTTGACTGCTTGGCAAAAGCCTGCGCCCGTTCCATATAGCCTTTACCCAACAAAGAGGATGTCCCCTATGAAACGTCTAATTCTCCTTGCCCTCGCCGCCGCCACACTTGCCGCCCCCGCTTTTGCCGACGAGAACGGCATGAGCAAGGCGGAGCATGACAAGATGCACAAGTCGCATCAGGCGCGGATGGCGAAAATCCTCGCCGATCCGTCGCGCGTCGAAGACACGAAGCGCGACAAATATCGTCATCCCGCAGAAACATTCGAATTTTTCCGCCTGCATCCTGATCATGTGATCGGCGAATACGCCCCTGGCGGCGAATGGGTATCGCGTATCCTCGGCAAATATGTCGATGAAAAGGGCAAGTTCAACGGCCTGTATTTTAGCACCAATGCCGGTTTCGGCACTCCGGAATCCCACGCTCGTATCAAGGCAAGTGCTGCAAAATTCGGTGAAGATGTCGCCAAGATCACCGGGCGTCCGGCAACCGATTACACCGGGTTCACGCTCGACGCGATACCCGAGGGCGCAAAGGGCACATATGACCGCATCCTCGTCATGCGTATGCTGCACAATCTCATTCGCTTCAACATCGTCGATACCGAGCTTAAACGGATGCGCGAACTGCTGAAGGATGAAGGCCTGATCGGGATCGAGCAACACCGCGCGAAAGCCGATGCGCCTTACAGCTACACCGACGGCGAAAAGGGCTATTTGCGCGAGGCTGATGTTGTCAAGCTGATGGAATTAAACGGTTTTGAACTGGTCGCAAAAAGTGAGGTCAACGCTAACCCCAAGGACAGCGCAAACTGGCCCGATGGCGTCTGGACGTTACCGCCGCAGCTGACGCTCAAGGATGTGGATAAGGCGAAATATGAAGCTATCGGTGAATCCGACCGCATGACCCTGCTGTTCAAAAAACGGCCTTAACAATGGATTTCGCGGTCAGGGCAATCCTCTCAGGGATCATCATTGCGCTGATCGCATTTGTTGGCCGGAAGGCACCGGCAGCGGGCGCACTTATTGCGTCGCTACCGCTGATTTCGATCCTCGGCATGGTCTGGCTTTGGCGTGACACCGGCGACAGCAAGCTGCTCGCCAATCATGCTGAAGCTACATTTTGGTACGTTCTACCCAGCTTACCCATGTTTTTGCTTATCCCGTGGATGCTGCGCAATGGATATGGATTTTGGTTGGCGCTCAGCGTCGCGGTCGTGATGACAGTGTTGTTGTATCTAGCGACAATCGGCATTGCCGCGCGTTTCGGTGTGCGGTTATAACTGTCCGATGACCCGCAATATATCCGTCGCCGCACTTCAAATGCCTCTGGGCGACAGCGAAGCCGAAAATATCGACGCCGTTGCCGATCTTGTTGCGCAGGCAGCGGCACAAGGCGCGCAGATCATCCAGCCACCAGAGCTTTTTTCCGGCCCTTATTTTTGCAAGACGCAGGAAGAGGTCCATTTCGCGCTTGCCCACCCAACGCTTGAACATCCATCGGTGCGCGCAATGGCGAAATTGGCAAAGCAACTCGGCGTCGTCATCCCGACAAGCTTTTTTGAACGCGACGGTTCGCATTTCTACAACACGCTGGCGGTGATTGACGCGAACGGAGAAATCCTAGGGACGTATCGCAAGAGCCACATTCCCGACGGCCCCGGTTATCAGGAGAAATATTATTTCCGCCCCGGGAACACGGGCTTCAAAGTCTGGGATGTCTTTGGCGTCCGCATCGGCGTCGGCATCTGCTGGGACCAGTGGTATCCCGAATGCGCGCGGGCGATGGCACTGATGGGCGCAGAAATGCTGCTCTACCCGACGGCAATCGGCGCTGAGCCGCAAGATGATACGCTCGACACACGCCATATGTGGCGGCGCGCGATGGTCGGCCATGCCGTCAGCAACTGTATGCCGGTTATTGCGGCCAACCGGGTCGGCAGCGAAGACGATCACGGCGGACAGCCCCAGACTTTTTATGGCACCAGCTTCATCGCAAATGAATGGGGCGATGTCGTGCTCGATCTTGATGAGAGCGAAACTGGCTTTATCATTGCCACCTTCGATCTCGACCAAGCCCGCGCGCACCGCGCTAGCATGGGCTTTTTCCGCGACCGGAGACCGGACCTATATGGCCGCTTGGCCAAGGACAGCTAGCTGCCCTACGTCTACCTCATTGCGCTTGGTTCTAACCAGCGGCACGCTTTGCTCGGCTCGCCTCCCCGTATATTGGCAGAGGCCATCACTGCGCTTGAAATGCCGGATATCAACGTATTCGCGCATTCACCCGTGATTGGCAGTGCACCTGTCGGCCCATCACAACGCACATATGCCAATGCTGCCGCTGTCGTCGCCAGCCCACTTGACCCGCCTGCCCTCCTTGCGCGGCTCCACGAAATCGAAGACCATTTTGGCCGCGACCGGCGTGGCCAACGATGGCGGGCGCGCGTGCTGGATCTCGACATCATATTGTGGTCGGGCGGGATTTGGGCAGACAACGAGGTTGTCGTGCCCCATCCAGCGATGCGCACACGCGGCTTTGTGTTGACGCCGGCGGCAATGATCGCGCCCTATTGGCGAGATCCTCTGACCGGCTTGACCATCCGCCAGCTACAATCGCGTTTTACCCGGCCAAAGCCGCTTGACGCTGAAAGATAGCGCGATTAGGGGAAGCGCTCTTGCAACGCACTGCCATCTGTAGTGCCGGTCGGGGCCCTTAGCTCAGTCGGTAGAGCAACTGACTTTTAATCAGTAGGTCGCTGGTTCGAACCCAGCAGGGCTCACCATTCTGGGTGCGCATATCCCAACTGCAACGATGAGATTGATCGGGTTAAAGCGCATCACGGGGTATGCGATCTATAGCTCAAAGTGCTACTGATTCAGCACGAAGGATCAGGAGCAGAACAGCTATGGAACGAGTCGCACAGATTACCGCTTATGGTGGCCCAGAAGTTATCAGCTGGGTCAATGTCGACTTACCGCCACCAGGTCATGGCGAGGTGAGAATGCGGCACACAGCAGTCGGCCTTAACTTCATCGACACTTATCACCGGCGCGGGACTTACCCGGTACCACTCCCGGGCGGGCTGGGACTGGAGGCAGCAGGTGTTATCGAGGCTGTTGGCGAGGGGGTCTCCGATTGGCAGGTAGGCGACCGCGTCTGCTGTTT
Organism: Sphingomonadales bacterium; assembly: GCA_031361925.1. Lineage (GTDB taxonomy): Bacteria > Pseudomonadota > Alphaproteobacteria > Sphingomonadales > Sphingomonadaceae > Sphingorhabdus_B. Next base: position 10,933 of record JANLRW010000112.1, on the reverse strand, counting down.
TGGCCCGACTATCGGTGCTTACGCAACTGCGCGTAATATCGAGGCTGCGTGCCTGTTCCTGATCCCCGCCGATATCAGCGATGAGGTTGCTGCCGCAGGGATATTGAAAGGGTGCACGACCGAATTTCTCGTCGAGCGGTGCGCCAAGGTCCAACCAAAATGGAACGTGCTCGTTCACGCGGCAGCAGGGGGGGTCGGTCTCATGCTCGTGCAATGGCTAAAGCATGTCGGCGCCACAGTCATCGGAACGGTCAGCACAGACGAAAAAGCAGCTGTCGCCCGCGAAGCAGGTGCAGACCATGTCATCATCTACGGAAAGGAAGATGTCGCCAAACAAGTTCGATTGCTGACCGATAATCGGGGTGTCGAAGTCGTGTTCGACGGGATTGGGATGGCTACTTGGGCGACTTCGCTCGATAGCGCGAGGCGGCGCGGCTTGATTGTCAGCTATGGCAATGCCGACGCTCCGGTAACTGGCCTAAGCCTGAGCACTTTGGCGCAGAAGGGCTCACTGTACATCTCGCGTCCGACGCTATTCGATTATTATCATCATGCAGCAGAACGAGCCGCTGGCAGCGAATATGTCTTCGATATGTTCAGGCAGGGCGTGATCAAAGTCACGATCGGCCAACGCTATGCGCTGGAAGATGTATCGCAAGCCCATGCAGACCTTGAAGGTCGAAAGACGACGGGATCGACGGTTTTGCTGGTTTGACGAGACTTAGCCGTCAGAATTTGGGTTTCCGCTTTTGTAGGAATGCCGCCGCACCCTCCAGAAAGTCCGGCTTTGTAAATGCTTCGGCGAAAATGCGTTTGCTTTCCAGATCATCGTCGGTCTGCCCATCGAGGATGCGGCGAACGAAACCTTTGATTTCGTGCATGCTATATGCGGAATTGTCGGCAATCTGCCGCGCCATCGAAGTTGCACTGTCGTCGACGATTTCAATCAACCCGATGCGCAAAGCCTCCTCGGCGGACAATAGTTCGCCAGTGTAGAGCAGCTTTTTCGCCTGACCCGGCCCAACCAGATCGACCAATAACTTCGTGTCATGCAACGGATAGACAAGCCCCAGCTTGGCCGGCGTGATCCCCATCCGCGCATCGCGCGTCGCCACGCGGATGTCGCAGGCAAGCGCAATGCCGCATCCGCCACCGACGCAATCACCGTCGATAAACGCAATGGTCGGCTTGGCAAAGCGCGCCAGTTCATGCTGTGTGCGGTTGATCGCCGCCTGATTAGCCTCTCGCCATGCTGAATTGTCCTTGTGCGCCATCAGCTCGGCGATGTCGGCGCCTGCGCAAAACATGCCGGGCGTTGTCGATTGCACAACGACTACGCGGATCGCCCGGTCAATCAATGCAGCCTTCAGCACGACAGGAAATTGGTCCCACATCTCTTGATTGAACGCATTGCGCTTTTCGGGACGGTCGATAAGAATTCGACCAACCGGGCCATCGCGTTCGAGCCGTAAAGTCATGCAAGCCCCGCTAACGGCAGACGCGGTTCGGTTCGATTGCAGATTGACGTCAAGATGCCTAGATGCGAGCAATCGTGATTGAAAATTCGCTCTAACGCCCATGTCGTCCCGGGCCTCCCGATGATACTCAAGTGCCGCCCCATCCGCATCATCTGTCGGTTACCCTCAATGCCAGCTTTATCAATCTGGTCAAAATTGCCTTTAGGATATTTCGGAAGGTTCAAGTCCTGGCTTTCAAACTCTCGGCGACTTTGACCCCGTGCCGTTCCAGCGCAACGACAATTTTGCCTGCACCTTCGAGGTCACCCCAGAACATCGGCCCGCCGCGATAGATCGGCCAGCCATAGCCGTAGATCCATACAACATCGATGTCTGACGCGCGCTGAGCCTTTCTTTCTTCGAGAATGAGATAACCTTCATTGACCATCGGATATAGGCAGCGTTCAATGATTTCTTCAGCTGTTACTTTACGCTTTACGATGTTCGACCGGCTGCGAAAATCCTCGATGATAGCGAGCGCTTCGGAGGACGGCGTGCGATTGCGCCTTTCGTCGTAATCGTAAAAGCCCTTGCCATTTTTCTGTCCCCAGCGGCCTGCTTTGCACAATGCTTCGCGGATATTAGTCGGTTCCCGATCCATGTTGCGGTGCCAGCCAATGTCGAGGCCTGCGAGATCGCCCATCTGGAACGGGCCCATCGGAAAACCGAAATCCGTCAGTGCGTCGTCGATTTGCGCCGGGCTTGCGCCTTCCATCAGCAGGTCATTGGCCGGACCTTGCCGTTTGGACAGCATACGATTGCCAATAAAACCATGGCACACACCTGCAACCACTGCGACCTTGCCGATCTTTTTGCCAACCGCCATTGCGGTAGAAAGAACATCATCCGCTGTCTTTTCACCACGCACAACCTCCAGCAGTTTCATAACATTGGCGGGTGAAAAAAAGTGCATACCGATCACATCCTGCGGACGGCTGGTGGCAGACGCGATCACGTCCACGTCAAGATATGAGGTGTTCGAGGCAAGGATTACGCCGCGTTTGCAAATCTGGTCGAGTTTGCCAAACACCTCCTTCTTGACATCCATGCTTTCGTAGACCGCTTCGATAACTAGATCGCAATCGGCCAGATCGTCGAGCGAGAGCGTCGGCGTCAGCGCACCCATCATCGCCTCGACCTTGTCCATCGTAAACCGGCCTTTTGCGGCTGACGCCTCATAATTCTTGCGGATAACGCCAATGCCGCGATCAAGATTTTCCTGGACCATCTCGACAATCGTTACCGGAATGCCGGCGGAAAGAAAGTTCATAGCAATCCCGCCGCCCATCGTTCCTGCGCCGATGACACCGACCTTTGTGATGTCGCGCCGAGCTATGTCCTTTGCCAATCCGTCGATTTTTGCGGCCTGCCGTTCCGCAAAAAACATGTAACGCTGAGCTGCGGATTGCGAACCACCCATCAGCTTTAAAAACTCGGCGCGTTCGAACTTCAGCCCTTCGTCGAACGGCAATCGTGTCGCTGCCTCGACGCAAGCGAGATTCGCGTAAGGCGCTTCAAAGCCTTTCCATTTCCGCGCGTTTGTTGACTTCAATTGCTCGATAACGCCGACATCGCCCTTGACCGGCAACTCGCGCGTCGGGCGCGGACCTTTGGCAATCATTTCGCGGGAAAAGGTAATTGCGTCTTCGGCAAGCGTCGTTTCGCCCGCCAAGGCATCGACCAGCCCAATATCCTTTGCGTTAGCCGCCGAAACTGGCTCGCCGAGCGAACACATCGTCGCTGCCGTTTCTACACCGACCAATCTTGGTAATCGCTGTGTGCCGCCGGCCCCGGGTAAAAGCCCGAGCTTAACCTCCGGCACGCCAAGCTTCGCAGACGGCACCGCAACGCGGTAGTGGCATACCAGCGCCGTTTCCAGCCCGCCGCCAAGCGCTGTTCCGTGGATCGCTGCGACGACCGGCTTCGACGCACCTTCGATCATATTTAGTACCGCGTTGAAATCCGGCCCTTGTGGGGGCTTGCCGAACTCCGTGATATCGGCGCCCGCAATAAAGGTCGATCCGTCGCAGCGCAGCACAATCGCCTTCACCGCATCGTCTGCCAAGGCTTCGGCGAAACCGTCATGCAATCCCTGCCGGACATGCCAGCTTAGGGCGTTGACTGGCGGATTGTTGACAAGGACGACGAGCACATCGTCATGGCGCTCGGTGCTGACCGACTGCATCTATTCTCTCCCGATTATGACGGGGGTTGCTTGCCGCCGCTATGTGGCTTGAGTCAACCTCGCATCGTCAGGCACACGCAACATTGCCAACGCCGCCAAGACCATGACAACGGCGGCGAAGGCCATCGTCCAGATTGGTTCGGTCGGGAAAAACGCCTTGAGCACGGTGCCCATGACCGTGGCAACCAGCAACTGCGGCACGACAATAAATATGTTGAACAGGCCCATGTAGATGCCCAGTTTGCGCTGCGGCAGGCTCGACGCAAGGATTGCATAAGGCATCGCCAGTATCGAGGCCCAAGCGATTCCAATACCAATTTCCGAAACGATCAGCAGGTTGGGATCGCGAATGAACAGGAAGCTTGCATAGCCAGCCGCTCCCGCCAGCAGGCAAAACATATGCGTTCTCACCTTCCCAAATTTTCGGGCCATCGACGGCAGCACGAACAGCGCAGCGAGGGCCGCGACACCGTTATAAATCGCGAACAATGTTCCAACCCAGTTACCGCCGTCACCATAAGCCGCGCTGTTCGCGTCCGCAGATCCAAACATATATTGCGCCACCACGGGCGTTGTATAAATCCACATGATGAACAATGCCGACCAACTGAAAAACTGCGCTAACGCAAGCTTTTTCATGATATCGGGCATCCCCGAAAAATCGCCGACGATGTGCGATAGCACATTGTTATCCCGTCCCGATTTGGCCAAATTAATCGCTATGATGCTGGCGATACCGTATGCAGTCGTGAGCGCGCCAAGCAGGTAAACTTCTTTTTCAAGGTCCAGCACTGCAACCAATATGTTCAATACAACACCCGCCCCAACCCAGATCACCGCGCCGCCCATCGAGCGTGCGGCTAAAGCGCGAATCGTGGCGGCTCCGTCTTCGGCAGGACCGTCAAAAGCCTCCATTTCGGCGGGGTTATATTCCTTGGTCGTCAGCACCGTCCATAACACTGCGAGAAACAATGCGACGCCACCAAACCAGAAGCTGTATTTGACCGTATCGGGAATTTGCCCGGCTGGTGCGACGTTGGCGATACCCATGCGATCCAGCAGATAGGGGAATACCGATCCGACAACTGCGCCCGCGCCAATAAACGCGGTCTGGACCGAATATCCTGCCGTATGCTGGTCCTTGCGCAGCATATCGCCCACAAAGGCGCGGAACGGTTCCATCGAAATGTTGAGCGAAGCGTCAAGCACCCACAGCATTGTTGCGGCAAACAGCAGCTGTGGCGCGAGAGGCATCAACAGCAACGACGCCGCTGCCAAGATAGCACCCGCTAGAAAATACGGCCGCCGACGCCCGAGCCTGCCAAACCAAGTCCGGTCGCTAAAGTGGCCGATGAGCGGTTGCACCAGCAATCCTGTAACCGGGGCGGCAATCCATAGCGCTGGTAAGTCATCGAGGCTCGTTCCGAGCGACTGGAAAATGCGCGACATATTGCCGTTTTGTAGCGCAAAACCGATCTGGATACCGAAAAAGCCAAAGCTGATGTTCCACAGCCCCCAAAAACCCTGACGCGGTTTCTCCATCGTCGCTCCCCTAAATTCCATTATTTTTATGCACGGGAGGCTGACAGAAAGCTGCGGTCGCCGCAATGGCTGCCAAGGGGCCGCATACGTATAAGCAGATATTAGTTCAACACGCGCCGCATGACTGGCGGACAATCAGCTTCGCCGGTAGCACTGCTGTTGAAGCCTTCTCATTGCGGATTTGCTGAAGCAAACTATCGACCAGCACCTCGCCTGCCCGTTTATAGTCTTGCTGGATCGTAGTCAGCGGCGGGTGGGTCATGGTCGCGGCAGGCATGTCATCGAAGCCAACAATCGCAATATCGCCTGGAATATCCAAACCACGTTCACGAAGCGCCTTCATTGCGCCGATGGCGATGGTATCGCTCGCTGCAAAAACTGCATCAAATTTGGTGCCACTGCCGACCAAGATATTTGCGGCGTCATAACCCGCTTCTTGCGAGTTCAGCGCATCGACTTGGCGGGCTGGATCGACCAAAATTCCCTCGGCGCCTTGCGCCTCACAACATCCGCGGTAACGGTCCTGAAACTCTGGATAATGGCTGCTGGCGTCACCTAGGAATGCAATTCGCCGCCGCCCATGCTGCATCAAATGCCGCGCGGCATCTAACCCTCCGCGGAAATTATCACAACCGATAGTGGTGCCCGGCTGCCCTTCTTGCGCAAAGCCCCAGCGCACAAAATGGGTTTCCTGCTCCACCAGCTTTTCCAGCTTCTCACGGTATAATTCATAGTCACCATAGCCCAGTAGAATGATACCATCAGCCTTGCGGCTGTCTTCATAATCAACATGCCAATTGGCCGATAACTGTTGGAATGAAATCAATAAATCATAACCGCGTAAAGCACATGTCCGCGTGATCGAACCGAGCATCGACAGGAAAAAAGGGTTAATTCCGGTTTCGTCGGGTGTTGGGTCTTCAAAGAACAGTAAAGCGAGCGTGCGCGTTTCTTGGAGGCGCAAGTTCGACGCGTTCTTATCCACTTTGTAATTCAACTGCTGCGCTATTGCCTCAATCCGCAACCTTGTCGGCTCCGAGACGGTCGGGCTGCCACGTAACGCCCGCGAGACTGTGGGCTGCGACACACCGGCAAGCTGCGCAATATCGAATGAGGTGGCTTTTCCGGCCATGTTTTTCCTGCTCCTTGACGCACCTTAGACCGGCATGAAAAGAAGCGCAATCAAGGCCCTCATACGTATTCATGGTGCGCTGGGACGCGATGCTGGCACTCTATGTGGCGTAGAGGAGAATCATTATGCGCTTTGCTACCCTTACCTATGCCGTAGCGGTGCTTGCCATGTCCGGCAGTGCTTTGGCAGAGCAACAGCCGGTCCCCGCGCGTTATCAACCGCAACCGTTCGTCAAAATCGCGCACCCAGAATGGTCAAAAAAGGCGATCATCTACCAAATCAACACCCGGCAGTTCACACCCGAAGGCACATTCCGCTCCGCGCAAAAGCAACTGCCGCGTCTCAAAGAGCTCGGCGTCGACATATTGTGGCTTATGCCGATCCACCCCATCGGCGAGCGGAACCGCAAAGGAACTCTCGGTAGCCCGTACTCCGTCAAAGATTATTTTGGCGTCAACCCCGAGTTCGGGACCAAGGATGACCTCAAAGCCTTTGTCGATGCCGCACATGCGCAAGGATTTAAGGTCATTCTCGACTGGGTCGCCAACCATACCGCTTGGGACAATCCGATTCACGATCAGCATCCGGACTGGTATGAAAAGGACTGGAAAGGCGCAAACCGGCCGACGCCGTGGTGGGACTGGTCAGACATTATCGACCTTGATTACACCAATCCTGAGCTTCGCCAATATATGACCGGCGCACTGACATATTGGGTGCGCGAATTTGGCATTGACGGCTACCGCGCCGACGTCGCGGGCTATGTGCCGCTCGACTTCTGGGAAAATGCCCGTGCCGAACTTGACGCGATCAAGCCAGTATTCATGCTCGCCGAATTCGATCACCGCGATATCCATATGAAGGCTTTTGACGCCAGCTATGCGTGGAAATGGAACAACGCGGTGCACGACATCGCCACGAGTAAATCCGATGTCGGCGCACTTTTTGGTTTCTATTCCGAGCATGAAAGTGCGTGGCCAAAAGCAGCTATGCGGATGACATACACCGAAAACCATGACCAGAACGCATGGGAAGGTACGCAATATGAGCGCTTTGGGTCGGGTTTAGAGAACGCCATAGTGCTCTCGTTTATCGGGGAAGGTATGCCGCTCATCCATAACGGCCAAGAAGCTGGCAACGCGCGTCGGCTCAAATTCTTCGAGAAAGATCCGATCACCTGGCGCAGTCACCCTAATGAATTGCTATTCAAGAAATTGATTAAATACCGTGATGCGCATCCAGCGTTATGGAATGCCCCTTGGGGAGCGACGATGACGCCCGTGGTCAACAGCGCACCGGGCAAGGTGTTGTCGTTTGCGCGCATCAAAGATGGCGATAAAGTGCTCGCCGTGTTCAACATGTCCGGCGTGGAACAGAGCTTCTCATTCAGCGATGGACCAATAGTCGGCGCCTACGCTGATTTTGCTGACGGCAGAAAAGTGACTTTAGCGGCCGATAGCCGAGTTACGTTGCCCGCGTGGAGCTACAAAATTCTAGCTTCGACACGCTGAACTTGTTGCCAAATGGCAACAGTCGTCAGTGCATGATTTGAATACGTATGTGTGTTTCTGGCTAAACCACCGCAGCAAGCGCATTTTGTCATGGTTATAAATCCACTTCGGTATGTCTGTGCTGATGTGGAGTGAATGTAGCCGGTTACCGTCGACATAATGTGACGGAGCCTTTTAGGGGAGTGAATCATGGCCAAGTTCCAGTTTAGTTCCGCGCGCCGTTTCGCGCACAGCGTCAGTCGCGTTGCGCTGGGTACCGCAATGGTTGCCGCGTTCGCCGCACCGGCATTTGCGCAAGAACAAGCGCCTGCCGAAGACGAAGAAGACGCGATTGTTGTTTCCGGATTCCGAGCGTCATTGGAAAGCGCGGTCAACGAAAAAAAGAAGAATGACCAAATCGTTGAATCGGTCTCGGCCGAAGACATCGGCAAGCTGCCGGATGCTTCTATCGGTGAGTCGATTGCACGCCTCCCAGGCGTTACGTCGCAGCGCCTGAATGGCCGTTCGAACAACATCTCGATCCGCGGCTTCGGACCGGATTTTTCGCAAACGGTGCTTAACGGTCGCGAACAGACCTCGACTGGCGACAGCCGCGCCGTTGAGTTCGACCAATATCCGTCGGAAATCGTCAGCCAAGTCGTCGTTTACAAATCGCCGACAGCCTCGCTCGTCGGCCAAGGCCTTGTCGGCACCATTGACATTCGCACGGTCCGCCCGCTCGATTATGGCAAGTCGGTACTCGCTGTCGGTGGTCGCGGCAGCTACGCCGATCTTGGCGCATTGAACGCTGGATCGAAAAAATATGGCTACCGCGCCAACGCCACGTTTATTGACCAGTTCGCCGATGATACCATCGGCATCGCGCTGTCAGCATCATATGTGAATGAGCCTTATCAGCTTCAGGAATTCAACGCTTGGGGTTACAACAGCGTATCTGGTGCCGTTAAAAATGGAACGGCAACCAATGCGGCGCTTATCGGCGGGTCCAAGTCATTTGTTACATCCACCGAATTAAAGCGCCTCGGGCTCAACGGAACACTTCAATATCAGGCGTCTGACACCGTTCGCATGACGTTTGACGGCTTCTATTCTAATTTCAAGGATGACCAGTCGAAGCGCGGCATTGAACTTCCCTTGGGTTTCTTCGCGTTTGGGACATCCGGCAATGCGGCTGATTTTACGGTCAATGACGGCCTGATCGACACAGGGATTTTCCGCAATGTACAAGGCGTCGTGCGTAACGACATTTTTGAACGTAAGGCAGACCTTTACTCGTTTGGCTACAACGCTGAATATACCGGCGACGATGGCTGGAAAGCATTTGTTGATATCGGCTATTCCAAAACCGACCGCAATGAGTTGAGCATCGAAAGCTATTCTGGCACCGGTTTTGGCCAAGCGCTGGGTGCAACCGATACCATCAGCTTCACATCGGGGCCATCCGGTACCATATTCAAACCGACTTTAGACTACAGCAACCCTGCGCTCATCCGCCTCACTGATCCGCTTGGATGGGGCGGCGGTGTTGTCCCGCAGGCTGGTTATTACAACAACCGCATCGTCGAAGACGAGTTGAAGCAATACCGCGTTGGCGTCGAAAAAGAAGTGGAAGGCTTCTTTTCCGCTATCAAGTTTGGGATGAATTATACCGACCGCGGCAAGAGCCTGACACCTGATGAATCGTTGGTCAGGCTTCGTGGAGGTGCTTTAGAGCTACCAATACCCGCCAGCGCGTTATTGCGTCCGACCAACCTTAGCTACCTGGGTCTAGGCCCAATCGTAAGCTATGACGCACGTGATCTGATCGCCGACGGAACGTTGGTCCTTGAGCGCAACCTGTCGCCTGACATTCCTGCAAAGGCGTTCAGTGTGACCGAAGACTTAATGACCGCTTATCTTCAGGCTGATATCGAGCAGGAGTTTGGCAGCGGCACATTGACCGGTAATGTTGGTGTTCAGGCCATCCACACCGATCAAGGTTCATCGGGTACCGTTTTTGCAGGCGGTGTTGCGCGCTCGGTCAGGGCCAGCGCAAGCTATTGGGACGTTTTGCCCAGTTTGAACCTGTCGATGCGTTTTGACAGCGACTTTGTAATACGTTTTGCTGCATCGCGCCAGATCCAGCGTCCGCGCTTGGACGACTTACGCGTTGCCGTATCTTATGGCATTAACAACACCATAGCTGACAGTCCAACCGGATTGGCACCGTTCATAGACGGCAGCGGCGGCAACCCGCAGCTTCGTCCATATCGCGCCAATGCTTTCGACCTGAACTTCGAAAAATACTTCGGTCAGTCGGGCGTTATTTCAGTCCAATTGTTCCACAAGGATATAAAGAGCTATATCGACCGGACACGTTTCCCGTTCGATTATGCCGGTTACCCGCTGCCGACTGGATTGCCGCCGGCAACGCTGATTGGGCGGCTTGAATCGTCGTTCAATACCGGCGGCGGTAAGCTTTATGGTGGCGAATTAGCGGTAACACTGCCGTTCAACAATATCTCGGAAGCGCTTGACGGTTTCGGGATCACGGGCGGCATCGGTTATACTAAAACGAAAATTAAGGATGCCGCAGGCAATGTCGACCAGATCCCCGGCTATTCGAAATGGGTCGCGAACGGGACTGCATTCTTCGAAAAATGGGGCTTCAACGCACGCGGTAGCGTTCGATATCGTTCGACATTCCTCGGAGACTTTACCGGGTTCGGTGGCTCGCCGACGCGCCGGACCGCGCTTGCCGAGCTGATTGTGGACGGCCAGATCGGCTATGACTTCCAAGACGGCAGCGCACTCAACGGATTGTCGCTTTATTTGCAAGGGCAGAACTTGACCGACGAACGTTTTGCTTCAGTTGGTGCGGCGCGTAACCAAGTTATCGACTACCAGATTTACGGTCGTCGCTTCCTGCTCGGCGCGAGCTATAAGTTCTAATGGACTAGACGAGAGGCCCCCGTCGCGTAACAACGTGGCGGGGGCCTTTTTCATGGGCGGACGAAATGGACGCAGGTCTGAAACAGATTATCATTGTTGGCGGTGGAACAGCAGG
>JANLRW010000009.1:0-1567 GCA_031361925.1 Sphingomonadales bacterium | reverse complement strand
GGATGTATTTTGGCAATGACCAATTGCCGCTGGTGGAATTTAAGCTGAAGGACAATCCCGCATGAACGACCGCGTAAGTATTTCCGTCGAGAACCATATCGCCGACGTCCGGCTGATCCGGCCTGACAAGATGAACGCGCTCGACCCGGCGATGTTTGCCGGGATCATAGCGGCGGGCGAAGAGCTTGCGGGAATGAAGGGCGTTCGCGTCATCGTGTTGTCGGGCGAGGGGCGCAGTTTCTGCGCTGGCCTCGATATGGCAAGCATGGCGAATGGCGGCGCGAACGCCAGCGCGGGCATGGGCAAGCTGACCGACCGGACGCATGGCAATGCTAATACCTTCCAGCAGGTTGCGATGCTGTGGCGCAAGCTGCCGATGCCTGTGATCGCCGCAGTCCACGGCGTTTGCTTCGGCGGTGGTTTGCAGATCGCCAGCGGTGCCGACATCCGCGTGGTCGCACCCGATGCGCGGCTGGCGGTGATGGAGATGAAATGGGGGCTGATCCCCGACATGGGCGGCTATGCGCTGTGGCGCGGGCTGGTGCGGGGCGACGTGCTGCGCGAGTTGACCTACACCAACCGCGAATTTTCCGGGGCCGAGGCATTTGACTTAGGCTTTGCGACCTATGTTGATGAAAATCCGCACGCCCGCGCAATGGCCATTGCGCGCGAGATTGTGAGCCGCAACCCGGAGGCGATGCGCGAGGCGAAAGCTTTGTTCAACGAATTCGCCGATATGGACGAAGATGCGATCCTGATGGCCGAAAGCGAGCGACAGGCGAGGGTGATCCGTACGCCGAACCAGATCGAGGCGGTGATGGCAGGGATGCAGAAGCGTGCAGCGAGTTTTGTGGATTGATAATGGCTTATTGCGTCAACACGGCAATTCACGGTGCGACTCATTTTTCGTGGGACGACGCTCCTGTAAACCGTGTTCTTGTTGGGCTTTCGTGTAATTTTCCATTCTCTGTGGAGCAATTACCAAACAGCGCGACACGCCTCCAAGGGAAACAACTTCCCGATTTTTTCGCTCTTGGGGGCTGCAATGCTGTCAATGATCGATTTCGCGATTTGGTCGAGCGCTTTGAACCGGGTATTCATCTTTTCCATCCCATCACCCTCAAAGAAAAAGATGGTACGAAGATTGAGAGCCAGTACTATATTTTTTGCGCCCGCCAGGCGTTAGATTTTGTTTTGATTACGCAAAGTGGTCTCGAATGGCGGGACAATGGCCGAGATTACCCGCCGCACACGATAATCCATACTGGCAATTGGGAAACGCATCATCCGTCTCATAAGAAGAGCAGAGCAGCCAGCGAACGGAAGCACGGCATATTGAAGTCCACTGAAGAACGTGGCTTTAGCGTTTATTGGCCCCGGCAGTTAAAGGTGAGTGGCCCGGCTATTTCCGGGAAGCACTTATGGACCGGGGATAGGGTTTCAGGAATGGATCTTTGGGTGTCTGATGATTTCTTCGCTGCTATCGAAAAGGCGCGGATCAAATATCTTACCTCTTCTCATTATGGGTTTGAGACGAACGAACCCTGGGTAGCGGAAGTCGAAATGG
>JANLRW010000407.1:0-4140 GCA_031361925.1 Sphingomonadales bacterium | reverse complement strand
AGGCGGATGGCTATGTGGCAACGGTGAAGTCAGGCGTGGTAACCTTCCGCGAAGGAGCAATGACCGGCGCGCTCCCCGGTGGCGTCATTCGCGGACCGCAGAATGTGATGATGGCTGAGGCGGCAGAATAACTTGACATCTATACGGCAATGCCGTATGCGATCTCATGCATACGGTAGTTGAAACGCCGACATTTCTTGCTGCCGCGACCAAGGCGGGCATGACCGAAGTAGAGCGTGCAAATGCCGTTACCATTGTCGCCAAAAATCCAAAGGCTGGCGATATCGTTTTAGGTGGCGGCGGAGTCCGCAAGATACGGGTTCCGAGACAGGGCAAAGGCAAGTCCGGCGGCTATCGGGTGCTGGCATATTATATGACGGAGGACGAGCCGGTGTTCCTGATCTCGGTTTTGAGCAAAACAAAGCAGGCAAATTTGTCGCCTGCACAGAAGAGCGAGGTCAAGGCAGTGGCCAAGGAGTTGCGCGATGAGCGATGAATCTATGGACAAGGAAGATTTCGACAACCTGATTTCGGGTCTCCGCGATGTGCGCGATTACAAGGCGGGGAAGCGCGACGGTTTCGTTGCGCATGTGCCTGATTCGGTGAACGTCCGCTCGATCCGTGCAAAAACACACCAGACGCAGGAAGGCTTTGCCCGCACTTACGGTTTCAGCATTGCTGCCGTGCGTGATTGGGAGCAAGGTCGCCGCCAGCCAGAGCGGGCGGCACGGATATTACTGGCGATGATTGCAAACGAGCCGGATACAGTGGAACGGGTCTTGCGGCGGATTTAGTCCTCAGACCCGCATCATATAGTTAAAGACTAAGCGTACGGATTAGCAGATTTCGTCAATGCTGTTTGCAAAAGTCGTGCGCGAATTGCCATTTGGTGAGCATCTGCCAAGCGAGATATATCTTCTGAAAGTGGTGACTGACATTCGCGAATTCTAACGGCTGTTCCAGTCATGCAGACCATCAACATCGCACGCTGACCGCCGACCTCTGCATAATCGACGTCTACCGCCAACACGGCATTACCACCCGCTTTGATTGTTTGGGCTTGAAGGGAAGCTTTGCAGACGTTTTCGCCTTCGCGTAACTTGGCATTATACGATCCAGACTGAGTGCCGAACAAATCCGTAAACGCCGATGCAACGTCTGAAAATATTCCAGTCCCAGTCACGGTCTGGGCGGTTACGACCACTATCGGATCATACGTCCAGCCCATTGGATGCTGCAAAGACAATATCGGAACGAGGCTTTTCAAATTATTGAGATTGCGCTGAATGCCCGCTAATTCATCGCCTAACTCTGATTGAGCTTCTTTAAAAGTTTCGTCGCCACATTTGTTGCAGGCAGCAGAAAGTGGTTCCGCCGCCCAAATATTTATCAGCGCAAGTTGTTCTGGTGGCAACGCAAAATTGCTTGAAATCATACCCGATTTAAGCGGGGCGTCGCATCTCGGACAGCCGCTGTTACTCAAACCCGCATCGGCATAAGCACATAGAGCGCAGGCGATTTGTCATTCTCGCGGATCAGTGTTGGCGCGCTGGCATCGGCCAAATGCAACTCGACCACGTCGCCCTCGATTTCGCTCAATATGTCCATCAAGTAACGCGCGTTGAAGCCGATTTCGAAACCGTCGCTGGCATATTCGCCCGACACTTCTTCGGCCGCCGTGCCGTTCTCCGGCGACGTGACCGACAGCGTAATCTTGTCCTTGTCGAGCGCCATTTTGACCGCGCGCGTTTTTTCGCTGGCGATGGTGGCGACGCGGTCGACGCCTTGCGAGAACGCCTTGGGGTCGATGCGCAGTAGCTTGTCATTGCCGGTCGGGATGACGCGGCTGTAATCAGGGAAGGTGCCGTCGATTAGCTTTGATGTCAGGATCGCGCTGTCGAAGGTGAAGCGGATTTTGCTGGCCGATAGGTCGATCTGGATGGTGTGGCCGCCGCTTTCGTCGAGCAATTTGCGCACCTCGGCGATGCATTTGCGCGGGATGATGATGTCGGGCATTCCTTCGGCGCCGTCCGGACGCGGCAAGGTAATGCGCGCCAGCCTGTGACCGTCGGTCGCCGCCGCTTTGAGCACAGGCTCGGGGTCTTCGGACACGTGGAAAAATATGCCGTTGAGATAATATCGCGTTTCTTCGGTCGAAATCGCAAATCGGGTCTTGTCGATAATCTGGATAAGCGATGCGGCGGGCAGTTCGAACGTCGTCGGTAACTCACCCTCGGCAATCATCGGGAAATCATCGCGCGGCAATGTCGCAAGGCTAAAGCGTGCGCGGCCTGCATTGACCGCCATCCGGCCATCGGCGGCGTGGAGCTGAACTTGGCTGCCGTCGGGCAATTTGCGCGCGATTTCAAACAGCGTATGCGCCGAAACCGTGGTGGCCCCGGCAACTTCGACTTCGGCGGAAAAGGTCTCAACGATCTGCAAATCAAGGTCGGTCGCGGTCAGCTTGATCGCGCCGCTCTCGCTCGCTTCGATCAGCACGTTCGATAATATGGGGATGGTGTTGCGCCGCTCCACCACCGACTGGACGTGGCTCAGGCTTTTCAGCAGGGTCGCGCGCTCGATTGTGGCTCTCATATTATCGCTCTATCCTGTTTTTGCCGCGCCGCCGCGCAGTCCACCCTCAACAAAATCACCGGTTTCCGGCAAATCTTTCATACCCAATATGGCAACTAGGGCAAGCCGATTGCTTTTGCCATGTGCAAAATCCTGTGGAATAAGCCGGGTGATGGTCTCAACAGGTGGGAAACGGCTGTTTATCGCGCGACATGGGGAGACCGTGTTCAACAGGATCGCGCGGATGCAGGGGCAGGCCGAGGTGCATACGCCGCTGACTTGGGAAGGCTGTGTGCAGGCGAAGATGATGGGCCGGTCTCTGGCAAGCTATCTTGGCGGTGATGATAAGCCGCAGCTTTGGTCATCCACCGCTGGACGGGCGCTGCAAACATTGGCAATTGTTGCCGACGAAATCGGCGCCGACTGGCACCGGACGCGCCGCGACGACCGTTTGCTCGAAATCGATGTCGGCAACTGGTCGAGCCGGACCTACGCCGACATATCCGCCGAAATAGGCCCGATTGTCGATATGGAGCACAAACTGTTTTCGGTGCGCCCCGACGGCGGCGAATATTATGATGATGTTGCGGCGCGGTTGCTGGATTGGCTTGGTGAACAGGCGTTTGAACGCGATATGCTCATCATCTGCCACGGCATGACCGCGCGGGTTTTGCGGGGACTGCTGCTGGGATTGCCGCCGATGGACAGCTTCGGTGCGCCGATTGCACCGAGCCTGCCGCAAGGCAGCATGGTGATGATCCGCGACGGTGTTGAGGAACTGGTCATCGACGGCGAAGGCGCGGGGGAGCGGGCGTGAGGTGGGGCTTCGTCTGCGCGGTTGCCATGTTGGCCGCACCGCTTGCGGCAAAAGACAGGCTCGGCGTCTTTCAAGGCTGGGCCGCGTTTCGCGACGCCGAAACCCCCCGCTGCTACGCGATTGCGGCGCCCGAAGAGACCGTTGGTCGCGAAACCCGCAGCGCTTATCTCTCCATCGGGTTTTGGCCAAAAAGCGGCGTTAGCCACCAAATCTACGTCAGCCTGTCGCGCGAGCGCTCTGCCAATAGCGCGATCACCCTCAGCGCCGGAGGCCGCCGTTTCCGCCTGACCGGCACTGGCAGCAACGGCTGGGCCACCGACCGCCGCATGGACTTGGGCGTCATCGCCGCGATGCGCAGCGCAACCTCGCTCAGCGTCGAAAGCATAGGCCGCGACGGCCGTTCTATTGTCGATGCCTATTCCCTACGCGGCGCGCCGAGCGCGATTGATGCGGCGGCGTTGGGGTGTGTGCGATCTTGACTTTTACTTACCATGTGTATAATGCGCATCAATGAATAGTGCGGATCTTATCCGGCAATTGAAAAAGGCCGGGTGGGGTCTGGACCGGGTGCGCGGTTCGCATCATGTCTTTACCCATTCCGAACGTGGCGGCCATGTAACGGTGCCGCATCCGAAAAAGGATTTGGGCAAAGGGCTGGTTGCCGCAATCCGCAAGCAGGCAGGAATTTAATAAGCGTTACCCGATTGCGATTGAGCCCGGCACCGACAGCACGGCATTCGGCGTAGTAG
>JANLRW010000402.1:0-3412 GCA_031361925.1 Sphingomonadales bacterium | reverse complement strand
ACGGCGCTGCGCTTGGGACAGTCCCTCAAAGTCCGATAATCGTCCCTTTGCGCGGAAGCTAATTATGCTATCGAACCCCAATGACAGAATCCCGCATCTACACCGCCGCGCTTGTGATTATCGGCGATGAAATCCTATCCGGCCGCACGCAGGACAAGAATATCAGCCAGATTGCCCTATGGCTGAATATCCAAGGCATTCGCCTGCGCGAAGTGCGCGTTGTGCCCGATGTCGAGGAAGCGATTGTCGAGGCGGTCAATGCGCTGCGGGCGCGTAACGACTATCTGTTCACCACCGGCGGCATTGGCCCAACGCATGACGACATCACTGTCGATGCGATTGCTGCGGCCTTGGGCGTCGAGGTCGTCATCCACCCCGAGGCGAGCGCAACGCTGCACAAATATTACGAGACACGCGGCGGCATCAACCCCGGCCGTTTGCGCATGGCGCGGGTGCCCGATGGCGCCGACCTGATCCCCAACAAAATGTCGGGCGCGCCCGGTATCCGCCACGGCAATATCTTCATCATGGCGGGCGTTCCGCATATCACCGCCGGAATGCTCGACGCGCTCACCGGGCAATTGGAGGGCGGCGCGCCTTTGTTGTCGCACCAGATCGGTTGCTGGGTGGCGGAGAGCGAGGTTGCCAAATTGCTCGGCGATACCGAGAAGCACCATGAGGGTTGCCAGATCGGTAGCTACCCGTTTTTCCGCGAGGGCAGGGTCGGCGCCAATTTCGTCGTCCGCACCACCGACGCGCATAAGCTGAACGAATGCGTCGAGGACTTGAAACTTGGGCTTCGTGGTCTGGGTTATGAAACCGTCGATGGTGGAATTTAACCGGCATTTGGCCGCTCCGTTCATCTGCGGTCAAGCCAGCGCCGCAATATAGGAAATATATGCGCATATTCTCACACGCCCTCGTCGCCGCAGCGTTGCTGCTGGCCCCCGCTGCTTATGCCGAGGTCGCGGCACCCGCGACTGCGATCAAGGCGTCGCCGGTCAAACAGCCTTGGCTGTATGAGGGCAGCGACGTTCCGGTCGATACCAGCTGGACCTTCGGCGAACTGCCCAATGGTTTGCGTTATGCGGTCAAAAAGAATGATGTGCCAGCGGGACAAGTCTCGATCCGTGTCCGCATTGATGCAGGCGCGCTGCACGAGAATGACGACGAGCAGGGCTTTGCCCATTTGATCGAGCATCTGTCGTTCCGCGGTTCTACCTTCGTGCCCGACGGTGAGGCAAAGCGCATCTGGCAGCGTTTCGGGGTAACCTTTGGCAGCGACAGCAACGCGCAGACCACGCCGACGCAGACGGTGTATAAGCTCGACTTGCCGAATGCGACGCCGGAAAAACTGGACGAATCGATCAAAATCATCTCGGGCATGATGCGCAATCCGCGTATTTCTGACGCTGCGCTAAACGCCGAGCGTGCGATTGTCCTCGCCGAATTGCGCGAAGGCGGCGGCGCGCAGCAGGTATATAGCGATGCCTTGCGTGAACATATGTTCCAAGGCCAGCGGCTCGCATCGCGCTCGACCATCGGCACGCCCGAAACCTTGCGTGCCTCCGACGCAGTGCGGCTTAACGCGTTTCATGACCGCTGGTATCGCCCCGAAAACGCGGTTGTCGTGATCGCTGGCGACGTCGATCCGTCGACCTTGGCCAATCTGGTGCAAAAATATTTCAGCGATTGGAAAGGCACTGGCGCGCGCGCTCCTGAACCCGATTTCCGCAAACCTACGGCTGAAGGAAATTCAACGCGTGTGGTCGTCGAATCGACGCTGCCAACCACAGTGAGCATGGCCTTTGTTAGGCCGTGGGAGAAGGTTGACGATACGATCGTCTATAATGAACAGCTGCTTGTCGATGCGCTCGCCGCACAGATCATTAACCGGCGGCTGGAAACCGCAGCGCGCAGCGGCGGCAACTATCTGTTCGCCGAAGTTGCGCAAGAAGATATTTCGCGCACAGCTGACGCCACGCTGGTTTCGATCACCCCGATTGATGGGAAGTGGGAGGCCGCGACCAAGGACGTGCGCGCGGTTATCGCCGACGCGGTGGAAAACGCGCCGTCGAAGGCCGACATTGACCGTGAACGCACCTTGTTCGCCAATGCCCTGCGCACGATGGTCGACAGCTATCCGTTCGAAGCGGCATCGAAACAGGTCGACGACATTGTCCGTGCCGTCGATATCCGCGAGACTGTCGCCGCACCGGGAACTGTCATTTCTGTATATGAAGGCATGAAAGATAAATTCACGCCCGAGCGGTTGCTGGCATCGACCAAGGCGTTATTTTCCAGCACGGTGACACGAATGATGTTGTCCTCTCCCACGGCGCTGCCCGATGTTGACAACCGGATGGCATCGGCGTTGACCGCGCCCGTCACCGCCAATAAGTCTGCTAGACTCGCCGAAAGCGCGCTGAGTTTTGATGCGCTGCCCAAGCTTGGCCCGCCAGCGACGACGCTGTCGCAAGAGACGCTGTCGCGGTTGGAGATGACCAAGCTGGAATTGTCCAACGGGGTGCGGGCATTGCTCTATCCCAACAAAGCAGAAAGCGGACAAATTCGTGTGCTCGTGCGTTTTGGCAAAGGCTATCAGGCGGTGGCTCCAGCGCAGGGCGGACTGCTTTGGGCCGGACCGCTGGTGCTGGGTGAAAATGGTATCGGCAAGCTCAAGCGCAACGAAATCGACCAGATGGTCAATGGCAGGCGCATCGAACTAAGCTTTGGCATCGACGCCGACGCCTTCGAATTTTCCGCCAACACGCGCGCTGACGATCTCGCCGATCAACTGCGTTTGATTGCGACCAAGCTCGAACAACCTGGATGGGACCCGTTGCCGGTGGAACGTGCCAAGGCGTTGGCGAAGTCCGGTTATGACAGCTATGAAATGTCGGCAACGTCGGTTTTGCAACGCGATCTCGAATATCTACTCAGCAATAACGACCCGCGCTGGAAGTCCGCTGCACCCGCCGATGTGGCAAAGATCGACGCGGCGAAGTTCAAAGCTTACTGGGCACCTTTGCTGGCACAGGGGCCGGTGGAAGTCATGCTGTTCGGTGATTTTGAAAAGGATGCGGCGATTACCGCGCTACAAAAAAGCCTAGGTGCGATGAAGCCGCGTGTTGCCGTCGCACCGACGCCCGAGGCGCTGGCGCTCAAATTCCCTGCGGCAACTGCGGTGCGCTTAAACCACAAAGGCCCGGCAGATCAGTCCGCAGCCGTGGTCGCATGGCCGACCGGAGGCGGCTTGGCGAATATCAGCGAAGGGCGGGAATTAGAGATATTGGCTGCCGTCTTCCGCGACCGCCTTTTCGAAAAATTCCGTGCAGAACAAGCCGCCAGCCATAGTCCCGACATGTCAAATAACTGGCCGGATAATTTTGCCGGTGGAGGCTATTTGATG
>JANLRW010000195.1:0-2041 GCA_031361925.1 Sphingomonadales bacterium | reverse complement strand
TTCCTGCGCCGCGCGCCCGCCTTGATCGCCGATACCGCGCGCCGGATGGATGCTGCCAGCGCGCTATCGGCAACTGAAGCATGGCACAAGGCCAGCGCGCTTGCCGTTCGCGCGGTTGCGCTGAGCCTCGATAAACAAAGTGTGGTGTTGCAAATGGGGAGCTTGCTGGCATCGCTGCAACCGAATAAGCAAACGCAATAAAGCCTTTTTGCCAGAGTTTTTGATGTCCGAACCTTATTATATTACCACTGCAATCGCCTATCCTAACGGCAAGCCGCATATCGGCCACGCCTATGAGGCGATTGCCACCGACGCGATTGCGCGGTTCCAGCGGCTGATGGGGCGTGATGTCTGCTTTCTCACTGGCACTGATGAGCACGGCTTGAAAATGGACCAGACGGCGCGCGCCTTGGGCAAGGAAACGCATGAATTAGCGGATGAAATGTCAGCCTATTTCAGAGAAATGTGTGCGAAACTTGATATTTCCTTCGATCATTTCTGTCGGACTACCGCTGATCATCACCACAAGGCCAGCCAAGCAATGTGGCGGCTATTGGAGGCCAGCGGCGATCTCTATCTCGACCGGTACGAAGGCTGGTATTCGGTCCGCGACGAGGCATTTTACGACGAGAAAGAATTGGTTGGCGGGGAAGGGGGCACCAAACTCTCGCCACAGGGCACGCCGGTTGAATGGACCACCGAGGAAACCTGGTTTTTCCGGCTGTCGAAATATGAGAAGCAACTGCTCGAACTCTATGAAAACCAGCCCGATTTCATCCGCCCGGACAGCAGGCGCAACGAAACAATCCGCTTCGTCGAGGGCGGCCTTCGCGATCTGTCGGTATCGCGCACCAGTTTTGACTGGGGGGTCAAGGTTCCGGGTAGCGAAGACCACGTCATGTATGTGTGGCTCGACGCGCTGACCACCTATATTTCGGGGATCGGCTTTCCCGACGATACACCAGAATGGCGCAAATACTGGCCCGCCAGCGTCCACATCATCGGCAAAGACATCGTGCGCTTCCACGCGGTGTATTGGCCGGCGTTTCTGATGTCGGCAGGCCTGCCCTTACCCAAACAGATATTCGGCCACGGATTCTTACTCTCGCGCGGCGAGAAAATGTCGAAGTCGCTTGGCAATGTTGTCGATCCAATGGAGCTAGCCGACCTGTTCGGCGTCGATGCGCTTCGCTATTTCCTGCTCCGCGAAGTCAGCTTCGGACACGATGGTAGCTACAGCTCGGAAGCCATTGTTACGCGGGTGAATGCTGAGTTGGCGAACAGTTTTGGCAACTTGGCGCAGCGAACGCTGTCAATGATATACAAGAATCTGGAAGGCAAGTTGCCTGTTCTTCCAGATAGCTTTGAAGAAGCTTTCGAGGTGGCCGCCGTCAAATCTGAATGTCTACGGGCAATAGAAGCATTCAATGAATTCTCATTTTCTCAAGGTTTAGATATCTGGATTCAAGCTGTCTACAGTTGCAATCGCTGGATTGACGAAATGGGTCCATGGTCATTGAAGAAAACTGATCCTGAAAAAATGGAATGGGTTCTAAGTAGGCTGTTTCTCGCTATCCGCGATTTGGCGATCACGGTGATACCCATCATTCCTGCTTCTGCGAATAAACTTTTGGATCACATGGGAGTCGCACCCGAGCAGCGCAATTACGGCCAACTTAAAGGCGAGGCTTGGTATAACGATTTGCGAGATAGCAATTTTGTATTGTCGGCACCAACGCCTCTTTTCCCTCGCTTGGAAATGCCTTCGGAGGAACTCGCATGATCAATCGCAGTATAAATCTCCGCGTCTCCGCGTCTCCGCGTGGCATATCTTTTTTTTGGTTCACGCGGAGGCGCGGAGGCGCGGAGAAGATTTAGTTATGTTCGTCGATTCGCACTGCCACCTGAATTACAAAGGTTTGATCGAGCAGCAATCCGACGTGCTTGCCCGCGCCCGGCAAAGCGGGGTTTCCGCGATGCTCAACATCTCGACCCGCGAGAGCGAATGGGACGAGGTTATCGGGCTTGCAGAGCAAGAAAA
>JANLRW010000340.1:0-2248 GCA_031361925.1 Sphingomonadales bacterium | reverse complement strand
TTACCATCGACCGGGTCAGCGGCAAAATGCTGTCGGCCAATCCATTCATCGACGGCATCACTTGGGCGTCGGGCTATGACATCAAAACCGGCCGCCCAATCGAAAAGCCCGAATCGCGGTATGAGACAACCGGCAAGCTTTACATGGCGAACCCGTCGGCGCTCGGGGCGCATAACTGGCACCCAATGAGCTATAATCCGGCGACCGGGCTCGTTTACATCCCCGCGCTTTACATAGGCGGCGCGTATATGCCGCCGATGGCGCCGAACGAAATGGAGCGCAAACCTCTGGGCTTCAACACCGGCAGCGCGATGGTCACCGCCGATTTGCCCGACGACATCAACTTCGTCAAAGCGGCAAGGGCCGCCACCACCGGCAAGCTGGTCGCGTTCGACCCGCGCACCGGCAAAGCCAAATGGACCGTCGATCACGCCGCATCGTGGAATGGCGGGACAATGACCACCGCCGGCAATCTGGTATTCCAAGGCACGGCAATGGGCAGGTTCAACGCCTATGCCGCCGACACCGGCAAATTGCTACTCGACCTCGATGTTCAATCGGGCGTCCTGTCGGGTGCATCGACCTACACCGTGGACGGCGAACAATATGTCGCCTTTCTGACCAGCAAAGGCGGCGCGTTTCCGCTTGTCAGCGGCTATGTCGGCTCGACCAACGCCGCCATCCCCAACATCCCGCGGCTGGTGGTGCTCAAACTGAACGGCAAGGCGGCGCTGCCCGCATTGCCGAAAGCCGAAGAATATGTCTGGAACCCGCCAGCATTAGCCGGAACGCCGGCCGACATCGCCGCCGGTCAATCGAACTATCAGCGATATTGCCTCGTTTGCCACAACCCCGGCGCAACAGGCAATGGCGTGCTGCCCGACCTGCGTAAATCGGGGGCGATCGCCGATGCGGGGGCGTGGAACTCGGTGGTCATCGAAGGTGTGCTAAAAGGCAATGGCATGGTGAGCTTCGCGCAGGTCCTGACCCCGAAAGAAGCCGAACAAGTCCGCGCCTACGTCATCAGCCGCGCGCATTATGCCAAGGCGAATGATAAAAAACTCGCCAGCAAATGATGTTGCCCATGAATCGCACATCTGCCTAAATTTTAGGCAGTGCAAACGTCTGATTTGAATCGCAAATCGCGCAAATCCGAGTGTCTGAACTGGCACGATACTTGATACACCACCGCTAATAATCCGCGCGCGCGGAGCCTTCGCACCGCGCGGCCCAAAGGGGAATAACATGAAAAAGATCGAAGCGATCATCAAGCCGTTCAAGCTCGACGAAGTAAAAGAGGCGCTGCACGAGGTTGGCGTGTCGGGCATCACGGTTACCGAAGCCAAGGGTTTTGGCCGTCAGAAAGGCCATACCGAACTGTATCGCGGCGCTGAATATGTCGTCGACTTCCTCCCCAAGGTAAAACTTGAGGTCGTCGTCGAAGACAGCCTTGCCGACCGGGTGGTTGAGGCGATTGCCGCCGCCGCCGTCACCGGCCGCATCGGCGATGGCAAGATTTTCGTCATCCCTGTTGAAACCGCGCTTCGCATCCGCACCGGGGAGCGTGACAACGATGCCGTCTAAATCCAAATCCAAACCACCGAAAAAAGACAAGCTACAGAAGGAAAGCAGCATGGGTAACACTGCCAAGGACATCATCAAGCGTATCAAGGACGAGGAAATCGAATGGGTCGATGTCCGCTTTACCGACCCCAAGGGCGCTTGGCACCACCTGACCATGTGCTCGAACGTCATTGGCGAAAACGAGCTTGAAGACGGCCTGATGTTCGACGGATCGTCAATCGAGGGCTGGAAAGAAATCAACGAGTCCGACATGATCCTCAAGCCTGATCTTGACGCGGTTTACATCGACCCATTCAGCGCAACGCCGATGCTCATTCTGTTCTGCGACATCGTCGAGCCCGAAGATGGCTCGCTGTATTCACGCGACCCGCGCTCGACCGCAAAGCGCGCCGAAACCTATCTGCAATCGACCGGGCTTGGCGACACAATCTATGTCGGGCCAGAACCTGAATTCTTCATGTTCGACAGCGTCGAATTCGACAACAGCTATGCCGGCAGCTTTTACAAGCTCGACGATATGGAACTGCCGACCAACAGCGGCACCAAATACGAATCCGGCAACATGGGTCACCGCCCGCGCGCCAAGGGCGGATATTTCCCCGTCGGCCCGGTCGATGTAACCACCGACATCCGCGCCGAAATGGTCTCGACCTTGATGGAAATG
>JANLRW010000319.1:0-3575 GCA_031361925.1 Sphingomonadales bacterium | reverse complement strand
GGCTGGCTGACGGGCTTCGGCGGCTCGGCGGGGAGCGCGGTTGTGTTGTCCGAAGAAGCCGCAATTTTCACCGACGGGCGGTATACGTTGCAGGTTCGGGAGCAGGTCGACGGCAAGAACTGGCAATATGTCGGCGTGCCGCAGACGAGCATTTCTGATTGGCTGAAGGACCACGCTCCCGAAGGCGCGCGTATCGGTTACGACGCGTGGGTCCACACCAAAGGCTGGGTCGAGAGCGCGACCAAAGCGCTCAAGTCCAAGGGCGCCGAACTGGTCGCGGTGAAGAGCAATCCGATCGACGCGGTCTGGGCGGACCAGCCGAACAAGAGTGACGCGATGCTGATGGTCCATAGCGACCAATATGCCGGACAGAATAGCGCCGAAAAACGTGCTGCTGTGGCCGAATGGCTGACCCAGAACAAGCTCGACAGCACAGTGATTTCGGCGCTCGATTCGGTGGCGTGGCTGCTTAACGTGCGCGGCAAGGATGTGTCGAACACGCCCGTCGCGTTGAGCTTCGTGCTCGCCCATGCCGACGGCACCGCTGACCTGTTTGTCGCGCCCGAGAAGGTCGGCGACGATGTCCGCGCGCACCTGGGCAACGCCGTCCGCTTGCGCACCCAGCAGGAGTTCGTACCCGAGCTGAAAGCGATGAGCGGCAAGCGAATCGCGGTCGACCCCGACCGTGCTGTATCGGCGATCTTCGGCGCGCTGAAAGACGGCGGCGCAACGATCATCGAAGCGCGCGACCCGACCATCCTCCCCAAGGCGGTCAAGAACCCCACCGAACAATCGGGCCACCGCGCCGCGCAGGCCCGCGACGGTGCCGCGCTCAGCCGCTATCTGCACTGGCTCTCTCAAGAGGCGCACAAAGGCGAGCTGACCGAACTCTCCGCCGCCGCCAAACTCCGCGAGTATCGCGAAGCCACCGGCATGCTCAAGGACCTGAGCTTCGACACCATCTCCGCCGCCGGGCCCAATGGCGCGAGCCCGCATTACAAGGTCGATGAAAAATCGAACCGGCGGATCGAACCCAACAGCATCTATCTGTGCGACAGCGGCGGGCAATATCTCGACGGCACGACCGACGTCACCCGAACCATCTGGGTCGGGCCGGGCGAACCCACGGCGGAAATGAAAGACCGCTTCACCCGCGTGCTGAAGGGCCATATCGCGTTGGCGCTAGCGGTCTTCCCCGAAGGCACAAGAGGCGCGCAACTCGACTCGCTGGCGCGCGCATCGTTGTGGCAGGCAGGTGTTGATTACGCCCATGGCACCGGCCACGGCGTTGGCAGCTTCCTCGCCGTCCACGAAGGCCCGCAACGCATCGCGAAATTCTCTGGCGGCCAAGCAGGTGCGGACGAGCCATTGTGCGCGGGCATGATCCTGTCGAACGAGCCGGGCTACTACAAGCAAGGCGAATACGGCATCCGAATCGAAAATCTGGTGCTGGTCGAGGAACGCGAGATTGAAGGGGCGGAAGGGCGCTATTTCGGTTTCGAGACGCTGACCTTCGCGCCAATTGACAAGACGCTGGTGGATAGGAGCTTGCTAGGTCGCGACGAATTGCGCTGGTGGGATGCGTATCACGCCAAGGTGCGGGAGATTGTCGGTCCGCAGTTGGATGGTGAGGCGCTGGCTTGGGTGACGGAGGCTTGCGCGCCTTTCCCACATGCCCTTTAGGCGGATTATACGCGGCAGGCTATTTCATCAGCATAGCCAGTCTATTTCTAACTAGCTGAATTAAATGTTCTTTCAGCACTTCGCTATATTGTCGAAGGATGAGCAAAACATTATTCCTTGCAGCTGCGGCAGTGGCTGGTGTGTCAGCCATCGCAACCGTTTATTATGTAAGCCCAATCGGCATAGTCGCCAATGAGACGCCTGCGATTTTAGTAGATGCGCCGCCCGCGGAGGTCGTCCCGAAGATAAGAGCCATAAGCCTTGAAAGCTATATCCAGCACTTCGGGGCCAACAGCGAACGGGAACGCGAAGAAATAGCGTTATTCGTCGAACTTGCGCGTTTCAATTTGTCGGATACGGAAACGGTATTCGACCTGAAGCGTGGCGGTGATCTGCTGATGCAGTTCAGAGTCGTCGTGAAGCCAGTGCAAGGCTCGAAAAGCGAAGTCGAAGTGCATGCGGTGGCCGGAGATAGCAGGTTTAGTTCGAATCCTTCGCTCCATCCCTATGATATTCAGCTATTACAATCGGTCGCCGACTTCATGGCAACGGATTATGTGTCATCGCTTGTGAAAGGCCATCCGGTACTTGCCGGTGAGCGGTTGGAGTATGAGTTAAAGAAGCGCTACGCGGCAAATGAAGACAGTATAAGGGAATCCGCCCGCCGTATCGAGAAAACGTTCTTGGCAACTTACGGCGAAGAACTTCGCAATGAAGCCGAGAACTACGCAGAATCAGAACGCTCGTCGTACGGTTCTTATGATTCAGAATATGCCGAAAATGAAGCTGAAGAGACTGCCGAAGCCGCTACCGATGCTGCGGAAAGAGCTGGCGAGGCAGCGGCAGCGGCGGGAGCAGCGGCAGATGCCGCAAAAGCAGCGGCCGGTGCGTCAGATTGGTGATTAAGCGCGTCTAGCCGCAATTTGCGTCACGCCTGCAAAACCCGCGCCAACCTCTTGTGCATCTTAGCCGCAAAGGGATTGACCACGGTCACCCCGCGCCATGCGAAACCGTCCTGCATGTCCTCCGATAACAGCAGGCTGCATCCGCCAGAAGCTGCGGTTGCCAGAATCAGCGCATCCCAAAGTTGTAGTTTATGCTCGGTGGCAAGATCGATGGCGTCGGCAAACGCCCCGCTGTCGGCGGGGGTTACGTCGAACTCGTCAAAACAACGCAATAGCTGTTCACGCGCGAACTCGCGGTTGCGCGTGTCTCTTACCAGAACCGAATATAATTCGCCCAGAGCCTGTTGCGGGGCTACGCAAACGCAGGCTTCAGACAGCTTATGATGCAGTAATCTTGCAGCTTTGATCTTTGCCAGATCGTCGGGATGGTTTTCAACACCCTGAATATAAACCAATATGTTCGTGTCATAGGCAACACGCTGACGGGTCAAGGAATGTCCCTGTCAGACCGGTCGTAAAGATCTTCGCGCTTCCAAGGTTTACCATGAATAATCGGCCGACTTTCAAGTTCGGCCAGAAACTCCTCGGTCGACCTTTTCTTTTCCCGTTTTTTGGGAGGCGTAATCTCCGCTACTACTCGGCCGCGTGACAGCACGGCAAAGCTATCGCCATCGGCGACCTCTCGGAGAATTTCTGAAAAGCGCTGGTTGGCTTCGGTTGCGGATACATATTTGTCCATACGGATCTTCTAGTGGTAACCACTAGAAATGTCAATATGCCCTAAAGCTTATGATGCGCGCCCAAGCTCGCCCTGATCCGGTCAAGCGTTCCCTTGCGGATCGACTTCTTGTTCCACGCATAAGCTTTGCCGGGGAGCTGCGCCAATTGGCCTGCGACTGCCAGCGCCTTGGCCTCCACCTTGTCCGCCTCGGCCAGCATGTCGAGATAGCCTGCCTCGACCGCGCCTTCGGGGTTATAGATAAAGCC